>NZ_JAQDKY010000007.1:0-59042 GCF_027662325.1 Blautia faecis
ACTTTTAATCCACTAAATAGCAACTTAAAAGAGGCCATTGCAAACTCATTTCCAGTCCGCAACGGCCTCCCCTTAAGGAGTTTTATTTACTTTCTTTCACGCTCTTAAATCGCCCCAAGAATCCGTCTGGCATTATCAATCCTCTCCTGCGTTGGAGGTTTCACGCCCTCCAGCGGATAAGGAATCCCCAGCTTTTCCCATTTAAAAATGCCAAGAGTATGATACGGAAGAACTTCCACGCGCTCAACGTTTTTCAGTGTATGGATAAAATCCGCCAGCTGGTGCAGATACTCATCCTTGTCACTGCCCCCCGGTACTAACACATGCCGGATCCAAACAGGCTTACCCATATCCGAAAGCTCACGGGCCATGGCAAGAATATTCGTATTGGTCTGCCCGGTAAGCTTCACATGCTCCTGCTCATTGATCTGCTTGATATCCAGAAGCAGAAGATCTGTATACTTCATCAGCTCCAGCCACTTAGAATGCCACGGCTCCTTAGTCGTATAAGGATTTCCGCTGGTATCCAAAGTAGTATGGACTCCCGCTTCCTTTGCCTTACGGAAAAGCTCTGTGAGAAAATCCATCTGCAAAAGTGGTTCCCCGCCGCTCACCGTGATACCACCCTTATCTCCCCAGTAAGACTTAAACCGAAGTGCTGTCTTCAAAAGCTGATCCGTAGTGTACTCTTTTCCATCTGTCATATTCCAGGTATCCGGATTATGGCAGAACTGACAACGCATAGCACAGCCAGAAAGAAAAATCACATATCTCACTCCAGGTCCGTCCACAGACCCGAAGCTCTCCAGAGAATGAACATAGCCTTTTAACATTTCTAATTCCTTTGCATTCATATTTATAAAAAGGACATGCAACCTCTAACATATATTGTATTGCATGCCCTTTTGTTTCGCCGATACTATTTTAAAATATCAGACTTACATTCTGTCGTGGCAGGTTCTGGCAATAACATCCAGCTGCTGCTCTCTTGTCAGATCGATAAACTTAACTGCATAACCGGAAACACGGATAGTGAAGTTTGCATACTCCTCTTTTTCCGGATGCTCCATAGCATCGATCAGTTTCTCTTTGCCAAATACATTTACGTTCAGGTGATGTGCACCCTGGTTGAAATATCCGTCCAGTACATGTACCAGATTATCTGTACGCTCTTCATCACTATGTCCAAGAGCTTCCGGATTAATGGTCTGTGTATTGGAAATTCCATCCAGTGCATCCTCATAGTCAAGCTTTGCAACAGAGTTCAGTGAAGCAAGAAGTCCGTTCTGCTCTGCTCCGTAAGATGGGTTTGCTCCAGGTGCCAGAGGCTCTCCAGCCTTTCTTCCATCCGGAAGAGCTCCGGTAGCTTTACCATAAACAACGTTAGAAGTAATGGTAAGAATAGAAGTGGTTGGCTTGGAATCACGGTAGGTATGGATGTGTTTCAGTTTATCCATGAAGGTGGAAAGCAGATTTCTTGCAATCTCATCTGCTCTGTCATCATCATTACCATAGCGTGGGAAATCACCCTCAACCTGGAAATCAGTGGTAATTCCATCCTCATCACGGATAGCTTTTACCTTCGCATACTTAATAGCAGACAGAGAATCTACTACATGTGAAAATCCAGCAATACCTGTTGCAAAAGAACGCTCAACCTTGGTATCGATAAGCGCCATCTCAGCTGCCTCATAGTAATATTTATCATGCATATAGTGGATCATGTTCAGAGTTCCTACATACAGATGAGCCAGCCAGTCCATCATCTGGTCATATTTCTGCATAACCTCATCATAATCAAGATACTCGGAAGTGATCGGCTTGTACTCCGGTCCTACCTGAGTCTTTAACTTCTCATCCACACCACCGTTGATCGCATAAAGGAGGCATTTCGCAAGGTTTGCACGAGCTCCAAAGAACTGCATTTCCTTACCGGTCTCAGTTGCAGATACACAGCAGCAGATAGAATAATCATCGCCCCATACCGGACGCATAACATCATCGTTCTCATACTGGATAGAACTTGTTGTAACAGAAATATTAGCAGCATATTTCTTGAAGTTTTCCGGCAGCTTGGAAGAATAAAGAACAGTAAGGTTTGGCTCCGGAGCCGGTCCCATATCCTCAAGAGTATGAAGGAAACGATAGTCATTCTTGGTAACCATATGGCGTCCGTCAACACCAATACCTGCAACCTCAAGAGTTGCCCATACCGGGTCACCGGAGAACAGCTGGTTGTAGGACTCAATTCTTGCAAATTTAACCATACGGAATTTCATTACCATGTGGTCAACAAGCTCCTGTGCCTCTTTCTCAGTGATCACGCCATTCTTAAGGTCTCTTTCAATATAGATATCAAGGAATGTGGAGATACGTCCAACACTCATTGCAGCACCATTCTGGGTCTTAATTGCTGCAAGATATCCAAAGTACAGCCACTGGAATGCCTCATGAGCATTCTTTGCAGGCTCTGAAATATCATAACCATAGACCTTTGCCATCTCTTTCATTCCTTTAAGAGCGCGGATCTGATCTGCGATTTCCTCACGAAGCTGGAAATCATAACGTCTCATACCCTGACGGTCACTTGCTGCAAAGTCTTTCTCTTTGCCCTCGATCAGCGCATCAATACCGTACAGAGCCACACGTCTGTAATCGCCTACGATACGTCCGCGTCCATAAGTATCCGGAAGTCCGGTAAGGATATGGCTGTGACGTGCTCTTTTCATTTCTGGTGTGTAAATGTCAAAAACGCCCTGGTTATGTGTTTTGAACTCATATTTTGTAAACATATCATGGATCTGAGGATCTACCTTGTAGCCGTACATTTCGCATGCCTGCTCAGCCATTTTGATTCCGCCGTATGGCATAAATGCACGTTTCAGAGGCTTGTCTGTCTGAAGTCCTACAATCTTCTCAAGATCCTTCAGGTCTTCAGCAATATATCCTGGTCCGTATGCGGTCAGGCCTGTGACAACCTTTGTCTCCATGTCAAGCACACCATTGTTGGCACGCTCTGCTTTCTGCAGCTCCTGCAGCTTTCCCCACAGTTTGTCAGTTGCCTCGGTCGGGCCTTCCAGGAAAGAATCGTCTCCGTCATAAGGGGTATAATTGTGACGGATAAAATCACGAACGTTAATTTGTTCTTTCCAACGACTTCCTTCGAAGCCCTCCCACTGTGCAAAATCTTTCATTCTTGTACCTCTTTCTTTATTTTATAGTTCTCCGCGTATATTGAAGAATTGTTATTGGTTTAACGATTGTAGTATACGAGATTGTTTTTTTTCCGTCAATCGGTTTGGGGCATGCTTTTAATAAAGTACAATTTATCTGGTAAAAAATGGATTTCCCTATATATAAGTCCTATATTCTGTACTTTAATTCATTTTTCCATTTGTAAGTCCCATTTTCACTGTAGTAAATACAGAGAAATATTCTCGATATACTTTGTTAAATTTTATCAACTTAATTGAAGGGGGCTATCGCTTAACGAATAAATTTTCGTGAAGCTCTCGATGGTCTTATCTGCATCGCCATGTTCAATGCCATCACGGAGCGTGTTGCTGTGAACGAAGTGGACAATAACTTATACTCCTTTCTGCTTGCTAAAAATTTAAGTATTTGTTTTACTATTATCTTGTCATATGTTATCCTATTCTTACAACATTAAGGGGGAAACAAATGTAATGGAAAAGAAATCAAACCATTTTTCAGGACAGCTTGGTTTTGTCCTGGCTGCAGCCGGAAGTGCTGTAGGAGTGGGAAATTTGTGGAGATTCCCATACCTTGCCGCAAAGGACGGAGGCGGCTTATTTTTAATTATCTACCTGATTCTGGTACTAACCTTCGGATTTGCCCTTCTCACCTCTGATATTGCGATCGGACGGCGTACACAGAAGAGTGCCATCGGAGCCTATACCCAGATGCGTCCCAGATGGAAGTTCCTGGGAATCCTTACCTTCCTTGTACCAGTGCTTATTATGACCTATTACGCGGTCATCGGCGGATGGATTACCAAATATGCGGTGGTATACATAACCGGTCAGGCACAGGCAGCTGCCGCAGATGACTATTTTACAGCCTTTATCACCTCTTCCACTTCACCGGTGATCTTCGCACTGCTTTTCATGGGTGTTACTGCTTTCATTGTATACAATGGCGTGGAAAAGGGAATTGAAAAAGTATCCAAATGGATGATGCCGGTCCTGCTAGTTCTGGTCGTAGTGATTGCAGTGTATTCTCTTACGATTTCACATACGGATGCTTCCGGTCAGCTTCGCACCGGCTTACAGGGATTTCTTTACTACCTGACGCCTGACCTTGAAGGACTGACTGTGCAGCGTTTTCTGCAGATTCTGCTGGATGCCATGAGCCAGCTGTTCTTTTCACTCAGTGTATCCATGGGAATTATGATCACCTACGGCTCCTATGTAAAACCTGAAGTGAACCTGAACAAAGCGATCAATCAGATTGAAATTTTTGACACAGGTGTTGCCTTTCTTGCAGGTGCCATGATCATCCCGGCTGTATATGTGTTTTCCGGCACTGAGGGAATGGGTGCTGGACCAAGCCTGATGTTTATTTCCCTGCCAAAGGTATCTTCTGCAATGGGAAAAGCTGGTACCTTCGTAGGAATCCTGTTTTTCGTAACTGCTATTTTTGCAACCTTGTCTTCCTGTA
Organism: Blautia faecis; assembly: GCF_027662325.1. Classification (NCBI taxonomy): domain Bacteria; kingdom Bacillati; phylum Bacillota; class Clostridia; order Lachnospirales; family Lachnospiraceae; genus Blautia; species Blautia faecis. Next base: position 4,681 of record NZ_JAQDKY010000007.1, read on the forward strand.
TTTCCGTACTGGAATCTATTACTGCAAACTGCATGGAAATTTTTCATACCAGCCGTAAAAAAACAGTTCTTGTTTTATCTGTGATCTACCTTGCAGCTTCCGCAGTTATCGCTTTGGGATACAGTATTTTCTATGTGGAAGTGAAGCTTCCGAACGGTTCTGTAGGACAGCTTCTTGATATTATGGATTACATCAGCAACAGTGTTATGATGCCGTTTATTGCACTGCTTTCCACGATTCTCATCGGCTGGGTCGTAACGCCGGATTATGTGATTAGCGAAATGGAAAGAAGCGGGGATAAGTTCCGTAGGAAAAAATTGTACCGCGTCATGATCCGCTTTGTTGCACCGGTTATGATGTTTATTCTGTTTTTACAGTCTACAGGGATTTTATCTTAAACTGCAGAGCATGTTTGAGGAAGACTTTCTGCAAGATGTGCCTCACAATTTGTGAAAGATTATATTGTAAAAAAACATCCAGCCTGCCATCGTTATATGGAGACTGGATGTTTTTTATAATTTGTAATTGTAAAGATACTGAAGCTTTATTAATTTCTCACTGCCAGCGGTGTTCTGCCTCTTCGATTTCCTCAATAAACATTAAAAGGAAGCTGATGAGAAGCAGGATGCTGGATACCCAGATGGCTCTTTCGCCGTAAGCCATTGAAAGTCTGCCGCCAATTCCTGCGCCAATGGCAAACAGGAAAATAATGGCGAAGTAGCATAAGGCCTGACGAAGCAGGCGTGGCTTTCTTTCACGCATGTAAGCGGAAAGAGCGGCAGTGCCGCTTCTCAGATTTCCGATACACATGGTGCTGGCATAGGCATTTCCTTCAACCTTTCGGAAGGTCTGCACCTGAAGGGCGCAGGAGAAGGATACCAGGGTGGTGGCAAGCACGTTCAGGTTCCCTGGGATGAAGCCAACCAGAAACAGCAGGATGATCTCTACCAGAAGGATTCCCTGGCGCCAGTGAAGGCGTCTGGCATAGCGGAATTTTTCCTGAATGCGTTCCGCTAACAGAACTCCAAGAAAGAATGCGGTCAGGGGAATGAGATAATGCAATCCTGCTTTCACTTCGCCGTTCATAAACCGCTCACTCATCAGTACCACGTTTCCGGTCTGGGCGTTGGAGAAAACGCCATCGCGGGTAAAATAGGTATAGGCATCCTGAAATCCTCCTGACACTGCAAGGAATGCACTGTTTATGAATGCTTCTGAGGTCTGTACCCTTTTATGATGGTCCATAATAAGCTCCTTCTTTCGTCTTTCGTATACATATCTTCAGATTATAGAATAAATAATGCTTTCTGTAAACATCTATTTTGATATGTGGAGTATATATATCTTATATGCCTGGAGCGTATTTGAAAAAGACTTTCTGCAGGATTTCCGTCACAATTATTAGTTTTCTTTATGCGCTTCCAGATACTCTTTTCTTCCCTCTTCATAAAGATTGTTGCCTTCGCTGTCAATAATGACTACAAGGGGCATATCTTCTACGTAAAGCTTACGGAGAGCTTCTGCGCCCAGATCCTCGTATGCGATAAGTTCCGCTTTTTTGATACATTTGGCAAGAAGGGCGCCGGCACCGCCGATGGCTCCGAAGTAAACACCGTGATATTTTCTCATGGCTTCTACTACTTCAGGCAGACGCGCTCCTTTGCCGATCATTCCGCGGGCTCCTACAGACATCATGGTTGGTGCGTAGGCATCCATACGGCCGCTGGTAGTTGGTCCGGCAGATCCGATGACCTGACCTGGTTTTGCAGGAGTTGGACCTACATAATAAATAGTTGCATCTGTTGGATCAAAAGGAATCTTTTCGCCTTTTGCAAGAGCCTCACACATACGCTTGTGACCTGCGTCACGGGATGTGTAGATGGTTCCGGTAAGGAGAACCTGATCTCCTGCGTGAAGGGTTTTTGCCAGTTCTTCCGTCAGAGGCAGTGTAATATGTCTTCTTTCCATGATCAGATCACCTCCGTTTTGTGGCGGGTAACGTGGCAGTTGATGTTGACTGCACATGGCATTCCCGCAATGTGAGTAGGCATTGTCTCAATGTTCAGGCCGATGGCTGTGGTTTTTCCGCCAAAGCCCTGTGGTCCGATTCCAAGCTTGTTTACTTTCTCCAGCATTTCATCTTCCAGCTCTGCATAGAATGGATCAGGATTGTGGGAATCCAGAGGACGCATCAGTGCCTTCTTTGCAAGAAGAGCACATTTGTCAAAGGTTCCGCCGATTCCAACCCCTACAACCATCGGAGGGCATGGATTCGGGCCTGCTGTCTCAACGACTTCCAGAATGAAATCTTTGATTCCCTGAAGTCCTGCAGATGGCTTGAACATACGGATCATACTCATATTCTCACTTCCGAAGCCTTTCGGGCCCACTGTGATCTTCACTTTATCGCCAGGAACGATTTCTGTATAAATCATAGCCGGTGTATTGTCTCCTGTGTTTCCACGACGTACAGGATCTTTTACAACAGATTTGCGAAGATATCCGTTTGTATATCCGCGGCGTACACCTTCATTGATGGCATCAGTAAGATCTCCGCCAACAAAGTGCACATCCTGTCCGATTTCCAGGAACACACATGCCATTCCTGTATCCTGACAGATCGGTACATTTTCGTTATCTGCAATATCAAAATTCTCGATAATATTGTCAAGAATACCCTTGGCAATCTCTCCGTCTTCGCATGCGCGACATGTTTTGATAGCGCATTTTACGTCTTCCGGAAGATGTTCGTTTGCTTCGATACAGAGTTTTTCGATGACGTCTGTAAGTCTGCTTACTTCTACTTCACGCATTTTGGTAAGCTCCCTTCTTTCATTTATGGCATACCGCCAAAAGGCGACATATCCTTTCACATTATATAAAAAGCTTCCGATACCGGCAATTTAACGGTACCGGAATTTCTTTTTAACTATCTGGTTATTATCTCTGCTCATGACGGGCATAGTTTGGAAGCAGTAACGGAGATACTTTATCGGTCTCTGCTCCTGCTGCTTTTAACTCTTTCTCATATGCGTAAATATGATCCAGGTTCATTTCTCCAAGCTCTACCTCTTTGCATTTTGCAGCTGCCTTTTTACCGGCATTTCTTCCGAATACGATTACGTCCAGAAGAGAGTTACCCATCAGTCTGTTTCTTCCATGGATTCCGCCTGCAGCTTCTCCTGCAACCAGAAGGTTCGGGATTTCTTTGGTAAATCCGTCTCCATCGATTTCCAGACCACCGTTCTGGTAGTGAAGAGTAGGATAGATCACGATCGGCACTTTTCTCATGTCAACGCCGTAGTTCATGTACATACGGAACATTGCCGGGATTCTCTTCTCAATAGTTCCCTCTCCTCCAAGGATCTCAATCATCGGAGTATCCAGCCATACACCTTTCAGTCCGCCAGGAACCTCTACGCCACGACCTTCCTCACACTCACGGATAACACCGGAAGCATTGACGTCACGGGTTTCCAGAGGGTGAATATAGGCTTCTCCGTTTGCATTTACAAGCTGCGCGCCAACGGAACGAACTTTCTCTGTTACCAGTGCGCCAAGGATCTGGGACGGATAAATGGCACCAGTTGGATGGTACTGGATGGAATCCTGATAAAGAAGGGAAGCACCTGCTCGGTAACCAAGTACAAGACCATCTGCGGTTGCGCCGTAGTGGTTAGAGGTAGGGAATCCCTGATAGTGCATTCTTCCTGCTCCGCCGGTTGCAATGACAACTGTTTTTGCTCTTGCGACGGAGTAATCGCCGGTTTCCATGTTAAGAAGAACAGCACCTGCTGTCTGTCCTTTTTCATCTTTCAGAAGCTCCACAGCGGAAGTAAATTCTACTACCGGAATGCCAAGGTTCAGAACCTCGTCACGGATAGTACGCATGATTTCAGATCCGGAATAATCCTTTGCAGCATGCATTCTCTTTCTGGAGGTTCCGCCACCGTGTGTGGTGATCATGGTTCCATCGTCTTCTTTATCGAACTCAACGCCAAGATCGTTCAGCCATTTAATTGCATCCGGAGCTTCCATTACAAGTCTCTTTACCAGCTCTGGCTTTGCAGCAAAATGTCCGCCGCCGAAGCAGTCCAGATAATGCTGTACAGGAGAATCGTTTTCTTTGTCAGCTGCCTGGATTCCGCCTTCTGCCATCATGGTGTTGGCATCACCGATACGAAGCTTGGTCACGATCATAACGTTGGCACCTGCATTGTGTGCTTCGATGGCACAGGAGGAGCCTGCACCGCCGCCGCCGATTACAAGTACATCTACATCATAATCGATTTTGTTAAGGTCAATTTTTTCATTCAGAAGACGGCTTTCGGAGTGAAGCATTTCTGCCAGCTCCAGCGGTGCCTTCTGTCCTTTGTTTGGTCCTACTTTGATTTCTGCAAATGCATCCGGGTTATAGTCTGGATGGAATTTCTTAAGAAGAGCATCTTTCTCATCAGCGCTCAGACGTCTTGGCTCTGTTGCCATACGCTGTGCTCTTGTAGCCTCTACCTTTTTGATGGATTCCATCATATTTTCTGGATATGGTGCGTACATGTTTTTATGCCCTCCTTATTTCTCAATTTCTCTGTTGTTATAAAGTTCTTCCATGTCTGTGATCGGTTTCTGCATGATCTGCTCGATCAGATCATCGTATTTGCCTTCATGGATCTCTTCTACACGTTTTTCAAGATGCTCACTCTTAGGAGCAATGTATTTTCCTGTGAGACGTCTTGCAAGAAGACCTACCATCGGGTGAGAGATACCTGCCGGACATCTTACGGAACAGCATCCGCAGCTTACGCAGTCAAAGGATTCTTCTGCACATTTCTCAAGCTCGCCTCTCTGTGCATATGCGATGTACTGCATTACATTTAAGCCCTGGGTACATGCTTTTGTACATGCGTTACAGCCGATACAGCTGTAAATTTCCGGGTAGAGCTCCATCATGACCTGCTGGTTTGGCTGAAGGTCTTCGATGTTGTAGAGTCTCTTGTCTGTAGGGAAGAACGGGATGCTTGCTACATACATGCCTTCCTGTACCTGCGTCTGACAGGCAAGACAGGTTTTCAGTTCGTTGTCGCCTTTGATTCTGTAGATTGTGGCGCAGGCGCCGCAGAAGCCGTGACGGCAGCCGCAGCCGCGTTTTAAAGTGTATCCGGCATATTCCATGGCCGTCATAATGGTCAGGTCAGCTGGTACGGTGTATTTTTTACCGAAGAAATATACGTTTACCATATTTTCCATTTTGGGAGTTCCTTTCTTCTGATTGTCTAACTCTATCTCTTACAAATTGTGTTACTCAGGATAATAATAATTACAACATCTATGACAATTAAAACTAATAGCACATAAACAAAACTGGATGGCAAAAAGCTTTCAAATAGTCCGGTTATCAGAAGGAGAATAGCGATCACGCCCATTCCAATTCCGTATACACGGCACAGCTTTTTCTCATCATATCTGGCTTTCTCTTCTTTTGAAGCAGTGTTATAGCCAGAAATAAATTTGCTGCCATGACCACTTAGTAAAGCAATGGTCAAAATTACAAAGACAGCAAAGACGACCCAGAGTATCCAGTCTGATCCATGAGCTGTATCTGCCAATGTCATAAAAATCCCCCTTGTATTTACTGAAACTTTTGGGTTTACTTAGTACTCGTCAGGTAACTGGTCAATCTCGTCCATTCTAAATACCGGACCGTCTTTGCAGACATATTTAGATCCAATGTTGCAGCGTCCGCATTTACCAATACCGCACTTCATGCGAAGCTCCAGTGTTGTGTAAACCTGGGTTCTTGTAAATCCAAGCTCCTCAAGGCCCTGAAGTACGAATTTGATCATGATCGGCGGTCCGCAGACTAATGCGACTTTGTTGGTGTCGAAGCCGATTTCTTTCAAATAGGTTGGTACGAAGCCTACATGTCCGTCCCAGCCTTCCTGCTCACGGTCGATGGTCAGGTAGACGTTTACGTCTTTTGCATTCATCCACACTTCCTGGATCTCTTTTAATTTTACAAGATCATCTGCGGAACGGGAACCGTAGAGAATATCTACAGTGCCATAGTCATCGCGATTGTCAAGAACGTAGTTGATTACGGAACGAAGTGGTGCAAGACCGATACCACCGGCAATAAACAGAAGATTTTTGCCTTTCAGCTTATCCTCTACCGGAAAATGGTTACCATATGGTCCACGTACTGTGATCTCGTCTCCCACCTGAAGGCTGTGAAGATAAGAGGTCAGCTCACCACATTTCTTAATACTGAATTCCTGATACTCTTTATTTGTAGGAGAGGAAGTAATGGAAAACATACCTTCGCTTACACCTGGGGCGCAGACCATAGCGCACTGGCCTGGCATATGCTCAAAAAGCTTTCCTCCATCCGGTGCTGTTACACAGAATGTTTTTACATCCGGAGTCTCCTCATGAATGTCTGTGATCACGCCAACCTGCGGGATCAGAGTATCCAGAGTATAATTTTTATGACAGGTACACTCGCTCATTACTTTTCACCTCCATGCTTTTCAAAAGCCTTGATCACCTTCACAATATTTAAAGATGACGGACATTTTTCCACGCAGCGGCCACAGCCTACACAGGAGTACATACCGTTGTTATTAGCAGGGAAATATACAAGCTTGTGCATAAATCTCTGACGGAATCTCTGCAGCTGGCTGGTACGGTTGTTTCCGTGAGCCATCATTGTGAAATCGGAATACATACAGGAATCCCAGCAACGGTAACGCTTTACACCGTGTCCTGTGTCGTAATCCTTGATGTCATAGCACTGGCAGGTCGGACATACAAAGGTACAGGTTCCGCATGCCAGGCATGGTTTATATAAAGTCTCCCAGACAGGAGAATTAAACTTCGCATCTGTAGCATTTCCATCCCATCCTTCCAGGGAAAGATGTGTATATGGAAGCTTTTCTACAATGTTATGGATTGCTTCTTTTTCAGCATCCACTTTTGCCTGATCGCCGTCAGCCGGGGTAAGAAGTTCTTTTACAGCTTCTGTAAGAGCCTCTCCTTTTTCCGTAAGGGCTTTCCAGTAAAGGCTTCCCTCCACCATCCAGGCTGCTACATCGGCAATTCCTTTTCCATCGGCGTCTGCTTCCGGATCTGCTGCATCTGTTCCAAAAACCTTACAGAAACAGGATTCCTCCGGCTCATGACAAGCCAGGGCAACGATAGTTCCATGGTCTCTTCTTGCTGCATAGAAAGTATCAACAGGATCAGCAAGAAAAACCTTATCCAGAACTGCAACCCCTTTTACATCGCAGGCCTTCATGCCAAATACAACGAACGGACGGCTTCTCAGCTCTTCCGGCTCTACGGTCAGCTTCTTTCCATCACGAACACAGGTGTAAAGTGTTTCGCTCTGTGGGAAAAAGGCATCTTTGCCGGATTTTACGGTTTTCAATGTCTCAAGGTCTGCCTCTTCTCCTTCATTCCAAAGGCCGAAGTTGGTCTGTCCTGCCTTTTTGATCGGAAGGATCAGATCCTGGCTTTCTGCGATTTTCCGGAATAATGCTTCCAGATTTTCTTTTTCAATCTTATACATACATTATCCCCTTTCTGCCACTACACCTGGCTCTACATCATCAAATGTAAAGCTGGTCAGCGGGCCTTTTGACTCAGCATCTGCTCCTGCCTGATATTCGCCGTAGAAGGTATCAATATCCTTGATGAACTTACGGTTAAACAGATGAAGCGGAATCCCCTGCGGGCAGACACGGCTGCACTCACCGCAGTCTGTACATCTTCCTGCAACGTGGAATGCACGGATAATGTGGAACATTTTTTCTTCAAAGGAATCCACATTTGCCTTCTGCGCACTGTCAAACTTGTTGCTGTCGAATACACATTTACGACAGCTGCAGGCTGGACATGCATTGCGGCAGGCATTGCAGCGGATACATTTGCTCAGCTCCTTCTGGAAAAATGCGAAGCGCTCTTCCGGGCTCATCTTCTCAATTTTCTCCACCTCTGCAAAACGGTCTGCATCCTTTGTATCCTTGGATTCGCCGATGATCTCGTCGTAGATCATGTGCTCTTTTCCTTTGCATACATGGCAGCGCTCCAGCATTGCATCCTTGTAAGCGACTGTTTTGTCACCATAGATTGTGGAAATGTTAAGTTCTTCACAATCATCGGTAAGCTCAGCGCCGGAAATGCTCTGGATTCCCTTGATGCCCATTTTACGAAGCTTCTCCACATCCAGCTTGCCTTTACAGCCAACACCGATAATGTAGGCTTTTTCACGGTCTACACGGTGCTCCTTGATCAGCTGGTTGAAGCTGTAGGTATCACAAGGCTTCAGACAGACAAGGGTTTTTCCCTCTAATTTGGAAGCCTCGATCATCATTTTACTTAAGTTCTGTCCGCAGAAACCATTATAGACAAATTCGTCCAGGCTTTCTGCAGTTTCGAAATATGCTGCTTCCGGATTGTAAGGCAGGTCTCCGGCTTTCCAGCCAAGAACACGTACTACGGTTCCATCAGCCAGCAGTTCTTTTGCACGAGCGATCAGTTCCTGCATCTTAAATCCTCCAATCTGACGTTTTTACCCAGAGAATGGATTTTTTCCACAAATTCATTCATGGTCTGGGAGAATTTTACACCTTCTGCGGCAGATACCCACTCTACACGGGTACGGCCATTTTCCACACCAATGAAGTCCAGCATGGAGAAAAGAAGTGTCATACGTCTTCTCGCGTAATAGTTTCCGGTTGTGTAATGGCAGTCTCCCGGGTGACAGCCGCACATGATCACGCCGTCAGCACCTTTTTCAAAGGCACGGAGGATAAACATTGGATTTACACGGCAGGAGCATGGTACGCGGATGATCTTTACATCAGCCGGATAAGAAAGACGGCTGCTTCCTGCAAGGTCTGCACCTGCGTAGCTGCACCAGTTACAGCAGAATGCCACGATCTTCGGTCTGAATTCTTCTTTTGCTTCTATCGACATATTGCATCTACCTCCGCTAAAATCTGTCTGTTGGAGAATCCCTGGAGATCCATTGCTCCGGACGGGCAGGTTACAGTACATGCACCACAGCCCTGGCAAAGAGCATTGTTTACAACAGCAATTCTTCTTGTCTCACGGATTCCGTGGTCATTTACCTGTTTTTCCTCATAGGAAATCGCACCATACGGACACACATTTGCACACTGGGAGCATCCGTTGCAAAGAAGCTCGTCAGAATGTGCGGTACATGGGTTGGTGGTCAGCTTGTCTTTTGCAAGAAGGCCGATTGCCTTTACTGCTGCTGCGCCAGCCTGTGCAACTGTCTCCGGAATATCCTTTGGTCCCTGGCAGACACCGGAAAGGAAAATACCAGCTGTAGGGGACTCTACCGGACGAAGCTTTGCATGTGCTTCTGTGAGGAAATTGTTGGTATCAATACTTGCGGTAAGCATAGTTGCAATTTTTCTTACATCCTTGTTTGGCTCGATGGCAGCTGCAAGAACCACCATATCAGCCTCCATAAGGATCTGTTTATTTTCAAGCAGGTCAGAAGCCTGAACCATAAGAGTTCCATCCGGCTGTGGGATTACCTTTCCAACCTGGCCTTTTACATAATTTACACCGTAGTCTTCAACAGCTCTTCTGTAGAACTCATCGAAGTTTTTGCCTGGAGTACGAACGTCAATGTAGAAAACAGTTACATTTGTATCCGGGTATTTGTCACGGATCAGCATTGCATGTTTTGCAGTGTACATACAGCAGATCTTGGAGCAGTAGCTCTTTCCTCTTTCATCAGAGCAACGGCTTCCCACACACTGCACAAATACAATGTTTTTCGGAGCTTTTCCATCGGAAAGTCTCTCAAGATGCCCCTTTGTAGGTCCTGCTGCATTCATGATACGCTCAAGCTCAAGAGAGGTGATAACGTCCTTACTCTGGCTGTAAGCGTACTCATCATATTTATCCAGCGGAATCACGTCAAAACCGGTTGCAACCACGATTGCACCATATTTCTGTGTAACGATCTCATCCTTCTGCTCATAATCAATTGCACCTGCGGCACAAACCTTGGAGCAGACACCGCATTTTCCGGTTTTAAATTTGGTACAATGCTCGCGGTCGATTACCGGAACATTTGGGATAGCCTGAGCGAACGGAATGTAGATAGCACTTCTGTTGTTCAGACCGCGGTTAAATTCGTTTGGATTTTTCTTGGACGGACATTTCTCAGAACAAACGCCGCATCCGGTACATTTGCTCATATCCACGCTTCTTGCTTTCTTGCGGATATCAACGGTGAAGTCACCTACAAAGCCGCTTACCTTCTCAACTTCACTGTATGTATAGATGTTGATTTTCTCATGTGCTGCTGCCTCTACCATTTTCGGTGTAAGGATACACGCGGAGCAGTCCAGAGTTGGGAAGGTCTTGTCCAGCTGGGACATTCTTCCACCGATACTTGGAAGCTTCTCCACAATATCAACCTCATAACCAGCCTCTGCAATGTCAAGGGCTGACTGGATTCCGGCAATACCTCCGCCGATTACAAGAGCACGTTTGGTTACAAGGCTCTCGCCTGGCTGAAGAGGAGCATCCAGATTTACTTTTGCGATTGCGGCTCTTGCAAGGATCACTGCCTTTAAGGTAGCCTCTTCCATATCCTTGTGGATCCAGGAGCAATGCTCACGGATATTGGCAATCTCTACCATATATGGGTTTAATCCCGCTTTCTGTGCTGCCTTTCTAAAGGTAGCCTCATGCATACGCGGGGAACAGGAACAGACTACGATTCCTGTCAGATTTTTTTCATGGATGGCGTTAATGATCTTGGCCTGTCCTGCTTCGGAGCACATGTACTGATAATCTTCCGCATGAACAACGCCTGGCTCTTTTGCTGCCATCTCTACTACTTTTTTTACATCAACTGTGGCTGCAATATTGGTACCACAATGACATACGAATACACCTATTCTCTGCACCTGTTTTTCACCTCCTGTATCTTCTGAATGCACTTACCAGCAGCTGCTGCGGTGTGTCTTCATCAAGCAGCTCCGGAATTTCGTCTGCGGTCAGATAGTTCTGCCCACGCTCGCGGACAACCAGCTGTCTGGCTGCGTCGATCAGTTTTCCCGGTTTAACATCTCTTGGACAGCGTTCTACACATGCAAAGCAGGAGAGGCATTTCCATAAGGATTTTGACTGTGCAAGAGCTTCAATGTCGCCGTTCTGTACATAAGTTACAAACTGGTGAGGCTTGATATCCATCTCGTTAAATGCAGGACAGGTTGCGGAGCATTTGCCGCATTTCATACATTTCAGGGGATTTACTCCGGAAATTTCTTTGATTCGCTCTGCTGCATTCTGGGTATTTCCATATGTATAAGCCATTACTTCGCCACCTCCTCTTTTACTCCGAGAGCTTCTGCAAGAAGTTCTGTAAAATAGTAAACAGGAAGATCGCCGTTTCCGTTCTTTTTCAGGTTATACATGCAAAGTGGACAGGCTGTGATCAGCATATCTGCTTCAAAGCCCTTTGCACTGTCCATGATCTTTTCACACATATTCTGTGCCATTTCTTTTTCTTTCAGGGAAATGTAGCCGCCGCAGCACTCATTGCGGTATGGGTATACCACAGGCTCTGCGCCAAGGGCACGGATGAAGTCTTCCATAATGGTGGGATTCTCCGGATTATCAAATGCCATGATCTTTCCTGGTCTTAAAAGAAGGCAGCCATAATATGCACCGATTTTTTTGCCAGTTAAAGGATTTACCACTTTCTTTTTGATCTCATCAAATCCAACTTCATCACGGAGTACTTCCAGATAATGAAGGACATTTGTCTCTCCTTCATATGGAGTATCCAGTTTCAGATAATTATTTGCTCTGGTGCGGATGTCGTCCACGTTTTTCATGTCGTCGTTCACACGTTTGAGCACATGATGACAGGCTGAACAGACTGTGATCAGATCCTGTCCTTTTTCTTTTGCGTCATTTAAAGCCCGGACGGAAGAAAGTTTGGTGGCAATCTCATCGCTGCCAAGAGGATATACGCCGCCGCAGCACTGCCAGTCTTCTATCTCTTCCATTTCGAAGCCCAGTGCTTTTGCAGAAGCTCTGGCATAGGCATCCAGATCTTTTGCCTTATTCTTCAGGGTACATCCTGGATAATAACTGTACTTCATGCTTCTTGTTCCTTTCTTGTCACTGTTCACAAAATATGCTTTTCTAAATTCATATAGGTAAACAGCAGCTATTTGGGTTGCTTTCGCAAAGTGGAACCCGACTTACCGCTTTCCACGATAGAAGCCGGGATGTCTTTGCTGGTATAGTTGAATGTAATGCTTCGATTCTGCACTTGAAATTATTTTTTTCTTTACAAAATGCACTCTACAAAGCTAAGGTGAAAAATTACTGTTTCTTCCGTTCACATCTGTCTGCTTCGCGGAATAATATCTGGGAACAATAACTTTTAAAGCTCAATCTGTGCGATTACTTCCTTCAGGGCATCGGCACTCTTCTTCAGCAATGCAATTTCCTCTTTATTCATACGCATCTGAACTTTTCCCTGTATTCCATTTGGTCCTACAAGAGTAAGGGTACTCAGGCACACATCTTCGATTCCATACTCACCGTGAAGCATGGAGGATACGGTTGCAAGGGAATCGGAAGCTGCCAGGATCAGACCTACCAGCTGGCAAACGGTAGCAGATACTGCGTAGAAGGTTGCGCCTTTCTTTGCAATAACTTTTCCGCCGGATTTCTGTACATATTCCAGCATGGCTTCTTTATCCAGAGGTTTCACATCCTTGCCGTGAGCTTTCATTTCTTCATAATACTCATCTGTGCTGAGACCGGAAATGTAAGCGCCGGTCCATGGAATGAAGGAGGTGTCGCCGTGCTCGCCAAACACATAAGCGTGGATATTTCCCTGGGCTACTTTGAAGTGCTCGGAAAGTCCATAGCGAAGTCTTGCTGTATCAAGAATAGTTCCGGATCCCATGATCTGATTCTCCGGAAGACCGGAAATCTTGGTAAATACATAGGTCATAATATCTACCGGGTTGCTTACAATAATATACTTTGCGTCCGGAGCTTCTTTTACGATCTGAGGAGTGATGCTCTTCAGAATGTTTACGTTTGTCTGAGTAAGCTCAATTCGTGTCTGTCCTGGTTTACGGGCGATTCCGGAAGTAATGATCACGATGTCTGAATCTTTGGCATCTGCGTAATCTCCGGCCACCAGAGATACAGGGCTTCTAAAGCAGGTTCCCTGCTCAATGTCCATAACCTCTCCTTCAACCTTCTCCTTGTTGATGTCGATCAGAACAATCTCGGAAGCGATCTCATCGTGTGCCAGTGTGTAAGCGATAGTGGAGCCAACGCTTCCAGCTCCGATAATGGTAATTTTGCTGCTCATAAAAAACTCCTTTCATGGGGTTGTGGGATTGTGTCAACTTTTCCCTCTGTTTTGTTACTTTTCCGTGGGATTGGTTGGTTTTCCCTGTGTGATGTCTTTTGTTTCTTGTTTATTTTTTAACAATCACAGTTAGAAAAAAAGCGGGTAAAAACTTTATTTTCTGCCTTGTGACATGGCCTAAACCAGAAACACAGAGAATTTTCTTCCTGTTTTCCTGGTTCAAGTCATGTCACTATGTGTTTCTTGACAAACAATTCTCAACAAAAGGACTTTTCCCTCTTCGTCTCCGCATAAAATATTGGTTTTCTCCGCTCTCATTAAGATACCACAATGACAATCTTTTAACAACTGTTTTTTGAAATTTTTATCATTATTTTGGGGCTTTTACATATTGCATAAATATAGGAGCTCTGTTTTGTATGATTTTATGTAGGTTACTTCTGTAAATCCCATTGTCCCCAGATTGGCGTCTCCCTTTTTCAGATATGCATTAATTTCCTTATTATTTACAATTTCCTGGTACTTCAAGTAGATCAGTTCTCCTTTTTATCCTTTTTAGCTTTTTTCTCAGGATAATTATAAGGGGAAAAAAGCATGTTGTTGTCTTAGCCATGTAAAATTTTGTTTAAATTTTGAGAAGAAGAAAGCACCTGTCGGTTACGATTCGACAGATGCTTTTTTCTAAAGCATGTTTAAAAAATTATATATCTCACCAATGCTTTTTTCCTACCCGAATCAGCAGGCGTACAGCTTCACAATATTCTTCAGATTCTCCACAGCATAATCCATTCCTTCAACGGTAATGTGTTCGCATGGTCCGTGGAAGGCATAGCCGCCGGTTCCAAGGTTCGGACAGGGCAGTCCCATGAAGGAAAGCCTTGCGCCATCTGTGCCGCCGCGGATTGCAACTGTCTTAGGATTCAGCCCGGACTGCTGGACGGCTTTCTTGGCGTTATCGATCAGGTGCATGCAAGGCTCGATCTTCTCTTTCATGTTGCGGTACTGTTCTTTGATGATGAGGGTTACGGTACCTTCGCCGTATTTCTCGTTGAGAAGCTTGACGATATGTCTCATCAGCTCCTGGCGGCAGGCGAACATGGCGCTGTCGTGGTCACGGATAATGTAGTCAAGGCTTGCAGAAGACACATCTCCGCTCATTTCACAGAGATGGAAAAATCCCTCATACTCTTCTGTGTTCGCTGGGGTATCTCCTGCCGGAAGCATGTTATTGAACTCCATGGCAACCAGGGCTGCATTGATCATGGTGTTCTTACTGCTGCCCGGGTGTACAGAAAAGCCTTTGATCTTTACTTTCGCACCTGCGGCATTGAAGTTCTCATACTCGATCTCATTCTCCGCACCGCCATCTACAGTATAGGCAAAATCTGCTCCAAAGTCTTCTACATCGAAGAAGTCTGCGCCGCGGCCCACTTCTTCATCCGGGGTAAAGCCGATACAGATTTTTCCATGAGGAATGTTCTCTGTGATCACCTGCTCTGCCATAGTCATGATCTCAGCCACACCAGCCTTGTCATCTGCACCAAGAAGGGTGCTTCCGTCGGTGGTGATCAGGGTTCTTCCTTTTAAAGATGCCAGATGTGGGAAATCTTTCAAGGTAAGAGCATATTCACTGTCTCCCAACTTTACATCACCGCCGTCGTACTCCGGGATGATCTGTGGATTTACGTTTTCTCCGGAGAAATCAGGTGCTGTGTCCATATGTGCGATAAAGCCGATGGCTGGTTTCTCTTCCAAGCCTTCTGTAGCCGGGATCACGCCATAAACATAGCACTTGTCATCAATGCGCACGTCCTGAACCCCTATTTTTTTCAGTTCCTCTGCCAGCTGGTTTCCCAGGTCAAACTGACGGCTGGTGGATGGCACGTTCTCCTGCTCATCCTCGCTTGTGGTATATACTTTCACATAATTTAATAAACGTTCGTATGCACGCATTTTTGCTTTTCTCCTTCTCATGTATTCTTTATTTTCAAGCAGCTCGGCTAAATAATTTTACAGCTCTTCCAGTTTCTCCAGTTCCCCGCCAAATGAAGTATCCATACATTCTTCAAAAGACGCTTCCTTCTTCATCTTCTCCAGTGCCACTCCCGCCTTCTTTACAGTCTGCACCGTTCCGGCACCTGCTATGCAGCCGCCAGGACACGCCATGCCTTCCAGCAGATATCCGTTGTATTTCCCTGCTTTGGCTGCCATCAGCATCTTTTTACACTCCTGAAGTCCGTTAGCACTGACTACCTTCACCTCGCGATCCGGATCCATTCGCTTTACAGCTTTCACAACTGCGGCTGCCACACCGCCGCTAACAGCGAAGCCACGACCGTCACTACTGGCCTGGGTAAGAGGCTCTTCCTCCGGAAGGCTGGCGAAATCAACGCCCTTGGCATCAAACATGCCTTTCACCTCTTCAAAGGTGAGAACGAAGTCCACATAGCTTCGAACCGACTTACGGCTTGCCTCCAGCTTCTTGGCTGCACATGGTCCTACAAACACGATCTTGCAGTCTGGCTCTTCCTGCTTCAGAAGTCTGGCAGTCAGTACCATGGGAGTAAGCGCCATGGAAATGCAGTTGGCAAGCTGTGGAACCGTCTTTTTTGCCATAACAGACCATGCCGGGCAACAGGAGGTTCCCATAAACGGAATTTTCTCCGGCACTTCCTTCATGAAGTCCTTAGCCTCCTCAATGGTGCAAAGATCTGCACCCACAGCCACTTCCTTAATATCCGTAAATCCAAGCGCCTTAAAAGCTCCCCGAAGCTGGGTATTCTTCAATTCCGGTTCAAACTGACCTGCCACAGCCGGCGCTACAATGGCATAAACTGGTGTATCACTTTTTAATGCCATAATGGTCTGATAAATCTGTCCCTTATCTACAATGGCACTGAACGGACAGCTTACCAGGCACATTCCACAGGAAACACACTTGTCATAGTCGATCTCTGCTCTGCCATACTCGTCTGAATGGATGGCATTCATTCCACAGGCCTTGGCACACGGACGCTCCTGCTTGATAATGGCATTATATGGACAGGATTCCAGACACTTTCCACATTTGATGCATTTCTCCTGATCGATCACAGACCGCCCGTTTTCCATGTGGATAGCCTGCTTGGGACAGACCTCCTGACAAGGATGTTCCAGACAGCCCTGGCAGCCCTCTGTGACAATCACACGCTTCTCCGGACAGGAGTTGCAGGCGAATTTAATAATATTGATAAGGGGCGGCTCATAATATTTCTCTTCGATCAAGCTGGCTTCTACGCCCTTGGAAATTGGCGCATGCTCGGAAATGTTTCGAAGAGGCAGTCCCATTGCCACACGCAGTCTCTCTCCTACGATAGCTCTCTCCAGAAAAATACTGTCACGATATGTTGCAATCTCTCCTGGAAGAATTTTGTACGGAAGATCATCCATCTCTTTCTCAATGTCGCCCTCATAGGCAAGCCGGGCAATTTCAGTAAAAATCTGGTGTCTGATTTTTGTCTTTGATGAGTATAGTCCTCTCATTCTTTTTCTCCTTATGCTGTAGTATTTTGCACCAGCCAGATTTTACCGCAATCAATCTAACTGTCTTTATAAAGTTTTCTTTCTCCGCTTTTTTAAATAGTTGATATAAATTCATCAAGTATTTATTATACCACCTATCATACAAAAAAATTATAATTTAAGCAAATCTTTTTCCAATTTCTTTTCCTGGAGCATGTATGAAAAAGGCTTTCTTTTAGTGTGTTGAAAGTTGTTCAAATGTGTCCCTCCTGAAGAACTTTTCACCCTCCCAACACATTAAATAAGAAATGCGCGCAAAAAAAGACACTGTACAGATTTCTCCACACAATGTCTTTCTTCAAAATTTTCACATAAAATATTATTTCATCCACCTATCTGGCAATCCAGATCACAGACGGAATGCACTGCTTTTTTCAAAAGTTCCATATGCTTCGGTTCTGGAGGAAGTATCTCCGGCAGCTTGTATTCTCTTCCAAGCCAGTCGTACTTATCCTGTCCCAGACGGTGATAGGGAAGAAGGTGAATCTTCTTCACACCTGGCAATGTAGATGCAAAGGAAGCAATAGACTTGATTTCCTCCACACTGTCATTGAACGTTGGAACGACAGGTACACGAATCACCAGATTGGTCTGGCCAGAAAGAGCTACCTTTCTGGCGTTCTCCAGAGCCAGTCCATTGGGCTTGCCTGTAAACTGCTTATGCTTCTCCTGATTGGTATGCTTGATATCCATCAGGTAAGTATCCAGATAAGGCAGTACCATCTCTATATTTTTCCAGGGAACACAAGCCATACTCTCGATAGCTGTATTAATTCCACGCTCTTTCGCTGCGCGAAGAAGGTCACGGGCAAATTCCGGCTGACAGAGACATTCGCCGCCGGAAAGTGTCATTCCGCCGCCGGAACGGTAGTAGTATGGGCGATCCTTCTCTACCAGTTCGATCATCTCGCGGACAGTTACGTCTCGTCCCATGGTCTTCACGCCGTCTGGAGTTTTCATTGTCTGGATCTTATATTCCTGGGATTCCGGATTGCAGCACCACTGGCATCTGAGCACACAGCCTTTCAAAAACACAATGGTACGGATTCCAGGACCGTCATGGATGGAATAACGCTGGACGTCGAAAATACGCCCTGTAGTGTCTAAATATTCCATAGATATCTCCATTATACGGAAGTGCCAGCAGACTTCTCTTAACGAAGCCACCAGCAATTCCATTTATATTTTTCGCAGAAAGTTTCCATTCACATCCACACTTATCATCTCGCTAAGAAGTGAGCTATGGGGCAATTATAACTCTCCTGCATAAGAGTCTGCTGACTTTCGTTTTAGAATCCCTGCTCAGTTCTTCTGATAATGTCATCCTGCAGAGATTTGGAAAGTGTGGTAAACAGTGCACTGTAACCAGCCACACGTACAACCAGATGCTTATAGTTCTCCGGATGTGCCTGTGCATCCAGCAGTGTCTCTCTGCTTACAACGTTAAACTGCATATGCATTCCCTTCTGATCGAAGTAGGATCGGATCAATG
This sequence comes from Blautia faecis, assembly GCF_027662325.1. Lineage (NCBI taxonomy): Bacteria > Bacillati > Bacillota > Clostridia > Lachnospirales > Lachnospiraceae > Blautia > Blautia faecis. Next base: position 23,124 of record NZ_JAQDKY010000007.1, read on the forward strand.
CAACGAACTTCTCAAGACCCTCACGTCCAGACAATGCTGACGGATGGAATTTCTGATTGAACAAAGTACCATTGGATACGATAAAGTGATCCAGTTTCGCAACAGAGCTTGCTGCTGCAGTAGGTCCGTTCACATCCTTGCCTGCGGATGGGGAAACACCATCTGCAACCGGAGTGTGTGCATATCTTCCATCTGGTGTAGCACCAGTCTGTCCGCCAAGGGGTACGTTTGCAGAAACCGGATAAAGTCCTGCCTGGTACTGTCCACCACGTGGGTTCTTAAAGTTCTGAAGCGGTCTTGTATATGTGTAAGCCACATCTCTTGCGAAGTAGTCCACTTCCGGAATATCATTTCCGAATTTCGGAACTTCTGCGATCATATCGTGGATTTCCTGGTATCTTGCCATCTTCTCAGGTGCCATCTGGGCATTCATAACAGATTTCAGGACAGCTGCTGCAGTATCCGCATCAACCTTGGCACCGCTCTCGGTCATCTCTCTTAAGATGCCGGTTGTGATCTCTTTCACAGACTGCTCATCCAGGCCTTTGCCATAGTTCCATGCAAGAGCTTCCTTCAGCTCCTCCATCGTAAACTTCTTCTCTTCATAGACCAGCTGACGAATTGCATACAGGGAATCTGCCATGTTTGCAATACCAAAGCCCTGGGGACCGGTAAAGTTATAAACTGCACCGCCTTCCTGTACGGTCTTTCCACGTTTGATACAGTCATCGATCATACTGGAAAGGAATGGAAGCGGACAACGCTTTGCATGAGCCACGTCAATGGCATTATCTGCATTTACAAGAAGGGAAATGCAGTACTCCATCTGTTTCTTGTATGCATCATAGAATTCATCGAATGTAGCCATCTGGGTTACATCGCCGGTAGGAATTCCGACCATCTCGCCCTGATCCATACCATTGGCAAATACAAGCTCCAGCGGACGGCACATATTAAAGAATGCTGCATCATGCCATCCCTCTGTCTTACCTGCTTTCTGTGGCTCTACGCAACCGATGATATTATACTCACGGGCATCTGCAAGGGAAAGTCCTCTGTTCTGCAGTGCTGGGATGATTACCTCGTCGTTATAATAAGCCGGAAGTCCGATACCCGTTCTGGTAAGCTCTGCTGCCTTGATCAGAAGGTCATGAGGAGAACCATTCCATACACGGATGGAAAGGGACGGAGCCGGAAGATGTACATGCATGGATGCCTCAATACACATAAAGGAAAGGTCATTGGTCACATCATTGCCATCTTTATCCTGACCTCCTACGATCAGGTTCTGGAACAGACTGTAGCCTGCGAAGCCTTCTGCGGAAGCAGCATCACGGACTTTATTCAGGTCATTTAATTTTACCCAGATGCAATCAAGAAGCTCCTGGGCTGCTGTTCTGGTAATCGCGCCGCTCTCAATATCCTTCTTATAATAAGGATACATATACTGGTCGAAACGTCCTGGGGAAATGGAATGTCCGCTAGACTCCATCTGGAGAAGCTGCTGCACAAACCAGAAGGACTGACACGCCTCCCAGAAATTGGTAGCTCCCTTCGCCGGAACCTTGCTGCAATTGGATGCAATCACAAGAAGCTCTGCTTTACGCTGTGGATCTGTACATTTCTCTGCCATTTCAAGGGCAAGCTTTGCATATCTGTCTGCATAATCAATCACTGCCTGGCAGCTCATGATAACTGCTTCCAGGAAACGGGAACGCTCTGCGTAATCTCCATCCCCCACATTGCATTTATCCAGCTCAGCCTGTGCTTTTGCCATAATGCCTTCGTATCCGATTTCAAGAACTTCCCAGTATTTTACGGTAACATGTCCTACACCATTATAGAAATAGTTACCCGGGGTGAAGATATTATGGTCGATCGCGCGAATTGCTTCCGGTGCCATGTAAGCAGTTGCCAGCTCACTGGTGGTTTTGCCCTTCCAGTATTTATGAGCTTCCCGAAGGTCTGCCTTGGCCTGCTCTGAGATATAGAACGGATCGGCAGTTCTGGTAGCAACCGTATCCAGCTCGTCTTCCAGCCACTGGAATGAGAATTCCGGGAATGTCTGACATCCTCTTGGTGCAATGGAGTTACTTCCCACGATCAGTTCCTCATCACGGATGATGATCGGAATATTATGTAAAATGTGGGCAAAAGCTTTCGCTCTTCTGGTAATGATCGGCTGGTCTTCGGTCTCTTTATAGGACTCTGTGATCAGCTTGGCTCTGTAAGACTCGATCTCTGGCATTTTTGCATAGAGATGATCAACCAGACGGGTAATTCTGGAAGATTTGGGAATCTCACTTGAATTGTATTTTTCCATGGTTCTCCTTTCTCATGGATGTCCCGGCATATGAAATAATATTCTGTATCTCCAAAACACAATATTCTCTCTGTCGGCAACATAAATGTCCGTTGTTCCATGACATAGTTTTCTATGCTCATTATACGTCATTCGCTATGCGATGTCAACATAATTCAACACTAGTTTTGTTGTTTTAGTTGGTGTTTTTGGTTTGTTTTTGTGGTTTTTCGTTGTTTTTATTAAGATGCCAGATTAAACAAAAAGCGTTTTCCGATTTTCATATTTTGATTTCGGAAAACGCTTTTCAAATTATATCTCCACACAAATTATATAGCAGTTCAGTGCCATACGTTGAAAGTTATCAATTTATTTGAAATATATGTGTATTCTTTCTCTCTGCCCCGTCTTGATATTTTCAGCCAATGCAACAGCAAGAAATCCAGATCCTCCTGCAACTTTTATTTTGCTGCCATTTGGTGACATCTTTGCTACACCCCAGTTACTTCTTGCATACGATATTCCCCCTCTGAGTTTCCAACCTTTTTTCAGATTAAATTTAAATGCGATACTCTTATTTTTATATTTGGAATAACGCAGATTATAAATTGCATTCTTTTTAAAAGCAGTTCCTTTAATTGTGAGCTTTCCCACCTTTGCAGAAGAAACAGGATTTACATATTTATACACGGTAAATGTACATTTGTAAGTTTCCCGTTCAGTTTTCACAGTAATAGTTGTTGTGCCAGCTTTTTGGGGCGTAGCCCAAATAGCATTATCCTTTATCTTTACAGTTGCAACTTTTGTATTACTGGATTCCACAACTACTTTTCTTTTTCCAATGTAGGCAATAAGTTCATCCGGATTGTAGCATCTGCGATTTTCCATAGTTTTAGAAGAATAAATAGTTGCATTTGTCTTAAGAATTTTAAATACCTCTTTTGCGTAAGCAGGCACGGTCATTGCAAACATCATAGCAAATGTCAGCACAACCGTTATTATTTTTTTTAGTGACTTTTTCATTTTCAACACTCCCTTCATGATATGGACATTACAGAATACAATATATATATACATTTTTGATTTTATAACAGTTTATACCCATTTACAATCTGTGCCAAAACGTGTGCGCAATTCTTTTGCGGGTTTGTCACATTCTGTTTTTTATCAATAAAAAAACTGCCATATCAGATTTCTCCAATACAGCAGTTTCCTCATCTTCTTATTTACCAGCTATGTAAAATACCAGTGCCTCATTCACATCTTAGTGGCAGTGTCCGCCGCAGCTTCCACAATTACCATTGCAGCCTTTTCCGCTTTTTTTATCCTTCACAATACTTCTCACTGCCAGACCTGCTATTACGACTACGATAGCACCAACAACTACTGTTCCCATATGATACTCCTTTCAGATTACCTATAAGCTCCTTTATGTTGTTAGTATATTCTAACATTCATTAGATGTCAATATTTATTTTATATTCCTTACACATTCAGCTTCATCTGTCCGTCTTTAATATATCCCATATTTCGCATTCCGCGGTAAATCACATAGGATAACAGTCCCGGAAGTAGGAAGTGGAACAATACAATTTTCAGAATTACCAGCACCGGTGATTCTGTTGCCACCATAGTCTGGTAAGTCATGATCTGTCCAACCAGACCTGAGGTTCCCATTCCGGAGCCTGTCGCATTGTTTGTCATATGGAAAGGCCCGATAATGGCAATTGGGCCTAAAATAGCAGATGCCAGTGTAGGAGGCAGCCAGATCAGCGGACGCTTCATAATATTAGGGATCTGCAGCATGGAGGTTCCGATTCCCTGGGCAAAAAGACCGCCCACGCCATTATCCTTAAAACTTGTCACTGCAAATCCAACCATCTGACAGCAGCATCCGATCGTTGCCGCACCCGCTGCCACGCCATTCAGCCCCAGAATAATTCCAAGAGCTGCAGAACTAATTGGCAAAGTCAGTACCATTCCCATAATGACAGAAACCACAATTCCCATCAAGATTGGCTGCTGCTCAGTTCCCCAGTTTACCAGATTGCCAAGCCATGTCATGAAGTTTGATACTCCCGGTCCTACCAGTATCCCTACAGCACCACCGGAAAGGATGGTGATTGCTGGTGTAATAAGAAGATCCAGTTTTGTTTTTCCGGCAACCAGCCTCCCAATCGTAATTCCCACATATGCAGCCACAAACGCTCCAAGAGGCTCCCCAGGACCGGATAACACTAATGCCCCTGTATCAGACAACAGGGTTCCTGCAATAAGGTTTGATGCATAAGCCCCAATCATTCCTGCTGCCGCAGCCGACAACAGCACATAAGTAGATTCCCGGAATTTATACGCAACACCGATGCCGATTCCGGCACCTGTAAGCCTCTGGGCAACCACTGCAAATGCACTTAAATAAGTGCCATATGTACCGCCCATCAAATCACCAATCTGTTTCAAAATAGTTCCGATGATCAAAGTAGAAAACAACCCCAAAGCCATTCCGCTTAAACCATCAATAAAAATATTGTTTAAAACCTTCTTTATCGCTTTCATACTCTCTCCTTGTCCCCACCATCTAAAGCATGTAAAAAATTAATCTTGCAATCTGCAAAATACACCGAAAAGTGGGGCATGCAGACTGCGAGATTGTTTTTTCCGAACACGCTCTAATATAGATCCATCTTCTTCCTTCCCAGTTCAAGAAATACCTTCGTCCCTTTTCCAAGCTCCGACTCTATCCTGATTCCGTGATCCAGCCTTTTCATAATCTTTCCGCAAAGATAAAGCCCAATTCCAGTAGACCTGTTCTCTTCACGTCCATTATAGCCAGTAAACCCCTTTTCAAAAACCCGGGGCAAATCTTCGGCACGGATTCCAATTCCAGTATCTTCGATCACCAGCGTATGCGGCCTGGATTTGCTCATATAGATGGATATTTTTCCTTTTTTTGTGTATTTCAGTGCATTTGATAAAATTTGTCCCAACACAAAGCCAAGCCATTTTTCATCTGTAAGCACCGTTTCCGATACCTCTTGATACTCCAGAGAAAGCTTTTTCCCAATAAATATTCTGGCAAATTTGTGAATCTGCTCACGAATCAGAGAATCCATATCCATTTCCTCAAATCGGATGTCTGAAGCCATATCCTCCGTTCGAAGATACCCCAGCACCATCTCCACGTACTGCTCCACCTTAAAAAGCTCATTCAGAATCTCCTGAGGTCTGGGCTTCTCTTCCTGAAGAAGCAGTCTTGCTGCAGCAATAGGTGTTTTGATCTGGTGAACCCACAGCGTATAAAAGTCTGTCAATTCTGTACCAAAAGCACTTCTCTGATTTTCAGCCTCTATTCTCTTCTCATCCAGACTACGGCAGATTTCCCGGTAAATAGCCTCATTTTCATTCTCCGGAGCCTCCAGATATTCTTCTGAAAAATTGCCGCAGTCTCTTATGTAAAGCAGACTTTCCTGCTTTTTCCGGTATTTATGGTAATCCCACATAAGCCCCAGGCCTGTCAGCAGCATTTCAAAAACCGCCACATAACCTACAGGCTCCAGCGGAATATCATACAGAAAAAGGATTCCAGCCGTTACCGCTGCCATAAGTAAAGCCAAAACACCTGTTTTCCATCTGGTTTTCAGATATTTAATCATACCATGTACCCCAGGCCTTTTTTGGTGATAATGAAGTTCTCTACACCCAGACCTTCCAGCTTCCGACGGATTCTTGTGATGTTTACTGTCAAAGTATTGTCATCCACAAAGCTGTCGCTCTCCCACAGTTTTGTCATAATCGACTCTCTGGATACAACATGCCCCTGATGTTCAAATAGTATCTGCAATATCTTCAATTCGTTTTTCGTCAGGTCTGCAAGCTTTCCATCCACTGAAATCGTCCCATTTCCAGGATTCAGCACTACGCCGCCCCTTTCCAGAAGACTGTTGTTCTGACCAAAGGCATAGGTTCTGCGAAGCACAGCCTGCACCTTCGCAGTTAACACATCCAGATCAAAAGGTTTCGCGATAAAATCATCTGCACCCCGGCTCATGGCCATTACCATATTCATATTGTCAGCCGCTGAAGACAGAAACATCACTGGTACCTGTGAAATTTTGCGGATTTCCTCACACCAATGAAAACCGTTAAAAAACGGCAGTTTCAAATCCAGCAGCACCAGCTGTGGATCTTTTTGCACAAACTCCTGAATCACATGAGTGAAATCTTCGATCTGAAAGACCTCATATCCCCAGGATTCCAAATGTCGCTTTACTATCTGTACAATAATTTCGTCATCTTCTATTATTAAGATTTTATACATTTTTAATCAAGTTTTCTTCTAAACGGACATGTCTGCCTGCGCAGACATCACCCCAAATGAAAGTCGATTGTTCCGCGCCTTTAGCGCTACCGCGCAGGACTTTTATCCTAAATATGCCTTCAGTAATTTCAGTGTATTCTTCGCTCCATCCCTGTGTGACCGCTCGTATCCATGAGATGCGTAAACTCCCGGTCCGATCAGACCATGCTTCATATCATAGCCTGCTTTCAGTGCCGCATCCACATCAGAGCCATAATGAGGATACACATCCACAGCAAACGCAATGTCATTCTCCTGTGCAGCCTTGATCAGACCGGAAACCACCTGGTAATCATATGGTCCCATACTGTCCTTAGCGCAGATTGAAACCATGGTTTCATCACATTCCAGGCCTTTTCCAACACATCCCATATCTACGGAGATCATCTCTGTCACTCCATCTGGGATAGCGGCACATCCACCATGTCCCACTTCCTCATAAGAAGTGATCAGTACATAAATGGTACGCTCTGTCTGAATTTCTTTCTCTTTCAGATATTTAGCATAGCCGAGAAGAATAGCAGTGCTGAATTTATCATCAAGGAAACGGCTCTTGATGTATCCGCTCTCAGTCACAACTGTCCTTGGATCAAAGCAGACAAAATCGCCTGTCATGATTCCAAGTTTTTTCACATCCTCTTTATTCTTCACCGGCTCATCAAGAATGGTCTCCATCGTCTCATAAGTACGTTTGGTATCGCTATACTCGCCGTTTACATGAACAGACGCATTCTCCAGCTGGAAAGTTGCATCATATACTTTGCCGGACTTTGTATAAACCTTACAATTCTCAGCCTCTGCATTGTTTGGATTCATACCGCCGATATTAGTCAGTTTCAGATGTCCGTTGTCCATGATCTGGCAGACCATTCCGCCAAGAGTATCCATGTGAGCTGCCAGAACCACTGCATTCTCATCGTCTTTTCCTCCAAGCTTTACGAGCACAGCGCCCTTCTTGGTAATCTGAGGCTTATAGCCAAGATTCTCAAATTCTTTTTTCACAAATTCGGCTGCCATGTGTGTGAAGCCGCTTGGGCTTGGCACTGCAAGCAGATCCTGTGCTGTTTTCATAACATAATCTGTGTATTTTCCCATGATATTCTCTCCTGTTTCTTACGAATTTTAATCTTATCATCTATCGTTCTTCACTTTTTGTATAGCAATGCACTTCACAGAAATTACTTTTAAGCGATAACATTATATTTACTTATTATCCTCAAATGTGATAACTTTATAGCCCATACTTTTTGCCAGTTCCACGGGTCTGGCTGCGTCACATAAGCTTCCCATGAATTTCCTGCGGCACTCTGGCTTTCACCAGAATTCCAGTATCTGTGTACTCCTCCGAAAGCAGCTGCCCATATTCCCGGATCAGCTGGATCTTGCCAGCCTCCTGATAGGTAAAAAGCTTTTCCACATAAATCTGCTCTTCGGAAAGAATTTTCCCCAGAAGTGCCTTTAAATCCTCAAGGCCTTCCCCTGTTTTCGCAGATACCTTCAAAGTGTGGTCTGCATTGCTGTCGCGCATACGGATAGCCGCTCCCATATCCACCTTATTAAACAATGTAATGGTCTTTTTCCCCTGAACTTCCAGCTCCTGCAAAGTGTCGTAAACCACTTCCATCTGCTGCACCGCCTGGGGATTGGAGCAATCCACCACATGAATGATGTAATCCGCGTACCTGGCTTCCTCCAGCGTACTCTTAAACGCCTCAACCAGATTGTGTGGCAGCTTACGGATAAATCCAACCGTATCGGTAAGCAGGATCTGCTGTCCGTCATCCAGCGTCAGAGCCCGCGTAGTCGGATCCAGAGTGGCAAAAAGCTTGTCCTCGGAAAGAACACCTGCGCCTGTCAAAGTGTTCAGTAAAGTGGATTTTCCCGCATTGGTATAGCCCACGATCGCCGCAGTCTTCATCTTTCCCCGGGTACGTCCGGTACGGAGCAGTTCTCTGTGCTTCTCTACCTGGGAAAGCTCTTCCTTCAGCGCTGTGATTCTCTTTCGGATCAGACGTCGGTCGCTCTCCAGCTTCTTCTCTCCAGGACCTCGGGTTCCGATTCCTCCTCCAAGTCTGGACAAAGACGCACCTAGTCCTACCAGTCTGGATGCTCTGTAACGGAGCTGTGCAAGCTCAACCTGAATCTTTCCCTCGCTGGTAGTGGCATGTTTTGCAAAAATGTCAAGGATCAGAAGAGTTCTGTCCATTACCTTACATTCCAGCTCATGCTCCAGATTGTTCATCTGTGCCGGGGAAAGTTCATCGTCACAGATGATTCCTGTAGCATCCGTGGCCAGCATAAGAGCACGTACCTCCTCGATCTTTCCTTTTCCAATATAAGTTCCAGGATGTACAGTCTCACGGTTCTGGATAATTTTTCCCACTGTCTGGGCTCCGGCAGTATCTGCAAGCTCCTCCAGTTCATCCAAGGATTCTTTCACATTGTCGTTCTCGTCCAGCTGAACGCCAACCAGAATCACCTGCTCCTGTATTTCTTCAATATATTCCATAAATCCTCCTTCCGGATCATCCATAAACTAACTTTCAGTTACTTTTCTATCTGAAAATCATCTGTTAGAGTATAACACAAACCCATTCCTTTTGGGAGAGGTATATTTCAGTTACTGTTCACTGGTAACGTTCCGCGAGGCGTTTTTTGTGAACATAGTTCACAGAAAACTCGAGAATTGCGGCGCGAAATCATGCGAATGCATGATTTCTGTGCATCGCGAAGCGCGTTACTGTGAACGGAGTGAACAGTAACATATTTCAAATCTGAAAACAACAACTACAGTTCAGATCTCATATAGTATATAATAATAGTAAAAGACCCAAAAAGGAGGAACCTATGAAAAAGAAAAATCTCAAAACTCTTGCAGCATGCCTTTGCCTGTCCTGTACACTCCTGACAGGTACTCTTCCCACCCAGGCAGCTGCTCGGACATCTGTTTCCCAAACTGCGAAATCTTCTTCCACTGACACCAATAAGAAGCCCCATTCCGGTAAGGGACAGGCTTCCAGTTCCTCTTCTGGTACCTGGAAGACCAGCAAAGGCCGCCACTACTATTACAATGCCCGCGGCAAGAAAGTCAAAGGCAAGGTCAAAATCGGATCCCGCTATTACTTTTTTGACAAAAATGGAATTCAGCGTTACGGCTGGAAAAAAATCAAAAATAATTACTACTTTTTCCGTATCAGCACAGGAACCACCGGCGCATACATGCTGACCTCCACCACTATAAATGGTATCGCCCTTGATGCTTCCGGACGTGCCAGCAAATCCGGTTCTAACCTGCGCAAGCTGAAGCTAATGACAGAAGCGAACAAGATTGTAGAAAAGATCAGCAGACCAGGAATGAACAAAATGCAGCGCCTCCGTGCCAGCTTTGATTACGTCAAGAAGCAGTACACCTACTATTGCTGGCGTGAATTCAGGAATACACAGGACTGGGAAAAGGATTTCGCCGAAGATATGTTTTTCCGCGGCGGACGAGGTGACTGTGTTTCCTATGCAGCAGCTTTCGCCTACCTTGCAAACGCTGTAGGAATGAAAAAAGTTTATGTAATCTGCTCCGGCGGTCACGGCTGGGCTGAAATTGGTGGAAAGATCTATGATCCTGACTGGGCGCTTGTAAGCAGCGTGGATTCCTACTTTGCAATGTCCTACGATCTCAGTGGCGTGAACGGCCGCCCTATGTACCGAGGCAACCGCCTTTATGTAAAAAAAGTCTGAGAGTATTACCAAAAAAGGATTTGAAATCCGGCATTCAATATTGCCTCAGATTTCAAATCCTTTTTATAATTATAAAAATAACTTCAGGAGCCTACTCTGTTTCCTATTCATTACTTCCAGTCCTGGATTTCAGGAAATCAAGCTCTTTCGCAGCTTCTTCATCCTCCGGATACATTCCGACATAAGATACAGCTTTCTCCTGTGCTGTAGAAAAATCCAGTTTCTTCTCATAAGCTACAATTTCATTAAATAACAAGCTCTGCATTTCATCATCGGAAGCAATGGTAATTCCGCTGCTGATATTTTCCAGGGCAGAATCATAGCTTCCTTCTGCCATATCACACACTGCCAGTCCATTGTATCCCTGTGCGGCAGTCTGTGTCTGATTCCCGGACGTATCATCCAGCTTCTGATTGATATACTGCTGGTACATTGCACGGGCATTTGCGTAATCTGACTGAGCGCCATAGACCATTCCAAGAACCAGAAGTGCCTCTGTACTTCCCTGATTGGAAGCATCTGTCAGCTCCTTCTGGGCATTGGTATAATCTCCCATATAGTAATAGATTCTTCCCCGGCTGCAAAGATCCTCTGCTCCCTTTGCCTCTGTGGACAAAACAGCCTCCAGATACCTGGTTCCATCCGCTTCCATGTCCTTATCCAGGTACGTCTCGTAGATCTGGATGGCCCGGTCATAGCTGGAATCTTCCCCATATGCCTGCTCAAAATCAGAGGCAGCTTCATCATAGCCATCCATTTCCAGGGCAACCTTTCCAGTAAGAAACCAGGCATCTGCATCCATCTCATAATTCTGGGCAAGCACCTGACAGTCTGCCATGGCATCATCCAGATACCCAGCCTGCAAACGTGCTGTAGCGCGATACAGATACAGGTCCCGGGCCATACTTTTACTTACTTTCTCCTCGCCAAGAGCACTGGTAAAGGCAGTAATGGCATCCTCATAATTTCCCAGACGCAGCTGACAGATTCCAATCCCGCGGTAAGACACTGCAGGCTTCACACCATTATTCACAGAAGTAGTAAATTCATCCAGCGCATACTCATAGCTGCCCTGCTCCAGATCTTTCTCTGCTTCCTTAAAAATCTGCTGTTTTTCATTATCACAGCCAGCCAGAAGGGAAAGCCCCATGACCGCTGTCAATATTAATGCTGTTTTTCTGATTTTCATTCTCAACCAACAATCAGCCCTTCGGCTTCCATTACTTCCACAACACTGTCTACATACTGATGGCAAAGCTCATCTGTCTCGGCCTCCACCATAACACGGATCAGCGGCTCTGTACCGCTCTCACGGACCAGAATACGTCCGGAATCGCCAAGTGCCTTTCCTGCCGCTTCGACTGCTTCAACCACCTTCGGGTTCTCACGCGCAGTCTTCTTATCTGCTACACGTACATTTCGAAGAACCTGAGGATAAACCTTCATCTCTTTGGCAAGATCACATAAAGTAGACTTCTTATCTACACATGCTTCCATGACCATAAGAGAAGTAAGGATACCATCACCTGTAGCTGCATAGCGGCTGAAAATAATATGTCCGGACTGTTCTCCACCAATGCTGTAGTTATTTGCCATCATATTCTCGGCAACGTATTTGTCACCAACTGCAGTCTGCTCATAACGCATTCCTTCACGCTCCAGAGCTTTGTAAAGTCCCATATTGGACATCACTGTGGTAACAACAGTATTTCCATTCAGTTTCCCCTGCTCTTTCAGATATTTACCGCAGACATACATAATCTTGTCACCATCGATGATATTTCCACGATGATCAACTGCGATACAACGGTCAGCATCTCCATCATAAGCAAATCCGATATCCAGGCCATTGTCTATCACATATTTCTGAAGGACTTCGATATGGGTGGATCCACAGTTTGTATTGATGTTAGTTCCATCCGGCTGATTGTTGATCACATAAGTTTTCGCCTGAAGTGCCTCGAAAACACTTTTTGCAATTGCGGATGAGCTTCCGTTGGCACAGTCAAGTCCGACTTTTACATTTTTGAAATCACGGCTTGGAATGGAGATCAGATATCCGATATAGCGGTTTCGTCCGGAAGCAAAATCAACAGTACGTCCAATGTCTTCTTTGCGTGCAAGAGGAAGCTCCTCGATCTCGCCATCAATGTAGGCCTCAATACGCTCCTCGATCTCAGCCTCAATCTTCTGTCCGTTTCCATTCAGAAGCTTGATTCCATTATCATAGAATGGGTTATGGCTTGCGGAAATCATAATACCGCAGTCAAAATCCTCTGTACGAACCGCAAAGGATACACTTGGAGTAGTGGTTACATGCAGAAGATAAGCATCTGCTCCGGAAGCGGTAAGTCCTGCAACAAGGGCATACTCAAACATATAGCTGCTTCGTCTGGTATCTTTTCCGATTACGATCTTCGCCTTATGGTCACGTCCATAATACCAGCCTACATAACGTCCTACTTTAAACGCATTATCAACTGTCAGCTGAACATTCGCCTCACCACGAAATCCGTCTGTTCCAAAATATTTTCCCATATCTAATTATCCTCCTTGCTTATTACACCTGAAAGCATATATGAATCATACATTCTTTTCCATATTTTCAGGCAAAACTGCAAACAATTACAATATACAGTATCCGATAATCTTATTTGTAAAGTCCGTTTGGATATACGCCAGCCTCGGTAAGCTCTTTAAAGGCTTTGATCACAACCTCTTTATCTTCCTGGTAAGTTACACCAAACCAGGTATCCTTTGTCTCAAGCACATCCACCTGGGCAGTTCCCTTCTGGATCAATGTATCGATCATAACCGGAAGAAGATACTCTGCCTTGATATCACCAGCTTTTACATTCTGAAGAAACTCTACAAATCCATCGTATAAAGTATCCATAAACGCAGGAGTCAGTCCCCACATGTTCATGGAAACAAGCTCATTTAAATCAAGCTTCTCTGCCGGCTGTCCATCTTCGCGGCTCTCAGCGCCATCTGCTGTTTTAAAAATGTTGTGTGTCTCGGTAACCCCTGTAAGCTTGCCGTCTGTAATGTGGCAAAGTCCTCTTGTAACACTTCCATTATCGCTTAAGGTGTTTCCAAGACGGAAGCCTGCCATACAAATATGCAGGACATCATCTGCCGGCTTCTCCTGAACCAGATAATCATGTACTTTTACGTATGCTTCCTTTCCATAGTAGTCATCTGCATTGATAACTGCAAATGGCTCTGTAAGGAACTCTCTTGCGCAGATAACAGCATGGCCGGTTCCCCATGGTTTGGTTCTGTCTGCCGGTTTCACAAAGCCTTCCGGAAGCTTCTCCATTTCCTGATATGCATACGCAACTTCTGCGATCTTCTCTACTCTTGCACCAATGGTGCTTTTAAATTCTTCTTCCAGATCCTTACGGATAATAAATACAATTTTATTGAAGCCAGCCTCCAATGCGTCTCTGATGGAATAATCCATAATGATCTCACCATTTGGTCCAACTGGTGCAAGCTGCTTGATTCCATTTCCAAATCTGCTTCCAACTCCGGCTGCCATAATTACAAGAGCTGTTTTTTTCATAGGTAATACCCTCCCATTTTTCATATGATTGTTGTTTTAGAGCGTGTTTGAAAAAGGCTCTAAGTTTACTGTTCCTGCAGATTGCTCAATTTCGCTGCCTGGTCTGCTGCGATCAGGCTGTCGATGATTTCATCCAGATCTCCATTCAGAATGTTATCCAGTCTGTGAAGTGTAAGTTTGATACGGTGATCTGTTACACGTCCCTGTGGAAAATTGTAGGTTCTGATCTTCTCGGAACGATCACCTGTACCGATCTGGCTTCTTCGCGCCTCTGCTTCTGCGTCATGCTGTTTGGCCAGCTCCATCTCATACAGACGTGAGCGAAGAACCTTTAACGCCTTATCCTTATTCTTCAGCTGGGACTTCTCATCCTGACAGGAAATTACGATTCCTGTAGGAATATGGGTCAGTCGTACTGCGGAGTCTGTAGTATTGACGCACTGTCCGCCATTTCCGGAAGCACGGAATACGTCGAATTTACAGTCGTTCATATCCAGATGGAAATCAATCTCCTCAGCTTCCGGCATAATTGCAACCGTACAGGTGGATGTATGGATTCTTCCGCCGGATTCCGTCTCCGGAACCCTCTGTACCCGGTGTACACCACTCTCATACTTCAGTCTGGAATAAGCTCCGGCACCGTTTATCATAAAGGTAACCTCTTTGAATCCGCCGATTCCATTCTCGTTTAAGCTCATCATCTCTGTTTTCCAGCGCCTGGATTCTGCATATTTTACATACATTCTGTAAATCTCAGCTGCAAAAAGAGCAGCCTCATCTCCACCGGCACCGGCGCGGATCTCCACGATAACGTTCTTATTATCGTTAGGGTCCTTAGGCAGAAGAAGGATCTTCAGTTCATGCTCCAGCTCTTCCACACGCTTCTTGGCATCGGAAAGCTCTTCCTTGAGCATTTCTCTCATATCCTCATCCTTCTCCTCTTCCAGCATGGAAAGGCTGTCCTGAATGGTTTCTTTATTTTTCTTATATTCCTTATAGGTATCCACAATTGGCTGCAGGTCGCTCTGTTCCTTCATAAGCTTCTGGAAACGATCTGGATTAGATGTTACATCTGGCTCACCCAGCTCATTCAGAACTTCCTCGAAACGTATGAGCAAATCGTCCAACTTGTCAAACATGGTTTTCCTCCTGTTATATTCTTCTCTTTACTTATATAAAACTATCGTCTACCCAACACAACTCTGTCAAGTCCCGTCAGGTCTTTAACAATCTGTACATCAAAAAAGCCATTTTCCCGCATCAGCGCCTTTACAGCTTCGCCCTGATCATATCCGATTTCAAACAGCATCCAGCCATTTTCCTTTAGGAAAGCCTTTCCCTCCGATACGATTTTTCTGTAAAAATACAGACCATCTTCATGGCCATCCAATGCAAGTCTTGGATCGTGATCCCGCACTTCTTCCATAAGCTCTTCAATCTCTGCGCTTCTGATGTAGGGGGGATTCGAAATAAGGATATCATACTGAGGCATATCTTTGCCAGTGTTTTGTTGAAAAAAAGCTGACGAAAACAAGTCGCTTTCCACGAAAACAGCTCTGTCTGACACTTCCAGGCTTACCGCATTCTTATCTGCCACCTGAAGAGCAAGTGGGGAAACATCAGCACCCACACCATATGCATCCCCGGTAAGTGCCAGAAGACTTAAAAGAATACACCCCGATCCGGTGCACATATCCAGAATCCCTGGTGTCTTTTTCCCCTTCATAACTTCCAGAGCCTTCTCCACCAATGTCTCCGTATCCTGCCTCGGAACCAGTACATTTTGATTTACATAAAATTCAAATCCCATAAAATATGCCTGGTGGGTAATATGCTGCAAGGGAACATGACCTGCTCTTTTTCGGATCAGCTCCCGGTATCTGTCCGCTTTTTCCTCTTCAATCCCATCATCTGAATGAGCGAAATAAAAAGCTCTGTTCATTCCTGTCACATACTCCAGAAGAAGCCAGGCATCCAGCCTGGCTTCCTGGATCTTATGCTGTTCCAGAACCTTGGTTCCTTCTTTTAATAGTGTTTCCAGAGAAGTCATTGTGCAGCTCCCGTTTCCGGTACATTCCCGGTAAGTTCTTCACTGTCCCCGCTTTCAGATTGCGCGGAAGCAGCGGAAAGATCACCGTTTTCTTTGTTCTCATATGGAATATCCAGATTGAATTCTGTCTTTAAATATGCTCTCCAGTCAAACACAGCCTCCACAGCCTTGATGGCAACCTCTGCCATATCAGCTGTAGGTTCTTTTGTGGTAAATTTCTGCATTGCCATACCAGGTTTGCTCATCATCAAGGCAAATTTACTGTCTGTCCTGCCTGCCCACTGGATAATTTCAAATGAAATTCCAGATACTACAGGTACCATGAGCAGACGGCCGAAAAGACGGAACCAGTAAGACGGTACCAGTACAAAAATAAAATGTAGGAAAATACTTACTATCATAACCAGGAACAGAAAGCTTGTTCCGCAGCGTCTGTGGAATCTGGAGCTCTCAAGCACGTTCTCCACAGTAAGTGGCTTACCATTTTCCACACAGTTGATACATTTGTGTTCAGCACCATGATACATAAAGGTTCTCTGAATATCCTTCATTCTGGAGATCAGAATCATGTATCCCATAAACAGACCCAGCTTCACAAACGCTTCCACAATGGTAACCACCACTTCCGAAGCGCCTACTTTACGGCAAAGACTGGCCAGTGCATAAGGAAGCAGCATAAAGGCTGCAATGGAAATTACAATAGAAATGGCCACAGTTACATAGAGCAAGGCTTTAAATGCCTTGTCTTCTTTTTTCTTCTTGGCTTCCAGTTCTTCTGGAGAAAGAGCAGCATTCTTTCTGGTCTCTTCCTCGTCCTCCTCATCGCCTGCAATTTCAGCTGAATACATAAGGCATTTCGTTCCGGTTACCAGAGAATCGATAAAGCTTACCATTCCGCGGATGATCGGTTTCCGCCAGATCCTGGCTTTCCCGAAAATGCATTTATAATCTTCCACTTTTACTTCAATTTCTTTATCAGGACGTCGTACTGCAATGGAGTATTTATCCTTATGGCGCATCATAATGCCTTCCATTACAGCTTGTCCACCGATATTGGATGGTTTCATTTTATCCTCCAGTTACAAAGAAAGGTTGAGATTTCCCAACCTCAACCTTCTCATTCAGTAATATTCAAATTATTTATTCAGGCCGTATTTCTCGTTGAACTTATTGATACGTCCGCGAGCCTGAGTAGCTTTCTGCTGTCCTGTATAGAACGGATGACATTTGGAGCAGATTTCTACGTGGATATCCTGCTTGGTAGATCCTGTTACAAAAGTATTACCGCAGTTGCAGGTTACAGTTGCCTGATAGTAATTCGGATGGATTCCTTCTCTCATGATTTTCACCTCTCTATATTTATTCTATTTTATTTGCGTTGAATCTGACGAATTCACACTTTACACAGCCTACTGATTATAGCATGGCGTTATGAGAAATGCAAGTTATTTATAAAAATTTCTAAAACTAATCCCAGATAATATTCTGCACGGTGTTTTTTGTGAACATTACAATTTCTGTTTTTTTACCATTTGCACAAATTCAGCATTATTTGCAGTACGTGCAAACATGTTCAGAATCTGTTCCACTGCCTCATCAGACTTCATTCCGTTAAGAGCCTTTCGCATAATATATACAGCTTCCTGCTCGTCTTTGCTCAGAAGCAGATCTTCTCGTCTGGTACCGGATTTCTGAATGTCGATGGCCGGGAAAACCCGTTTCTCCTGAAGCTTGCGGTCAAGAACAAGCTCCATATTGCCGGTTCCCTTGAATTCTTCGTAAATAACGTCGTCCATTTTGCTTCCGGTGTCAACAAGTGCAGTGGCCAGAATGGTAAGGCTTCCTCCCTCACGCATATTACGTGCTGCACCAAAAAAGCGCTTCGGCATATGAAGTGCTCCCGGATCAAGACCTCCTGACAGAGTTCTCCCACTTGGGGGAACAACCAGGTTATAGGCTCTTGCCAGTCTGGTAATGGAATCCAGAAGGATCACAACATCCTGCTTATGTTCTACAAGGCGGCGTGCACGCTCTACAACCATCTCGGATACACGCTTATGATGCTCCGGAAGCTCATCAAATGTGGAATAAATAACTTCCACGTTCGGTCCCTGTATTGCTTCCCTGATATCGGTAACTTCCTCAGGACGTTCATCAATAAGAAGAATGATCAGATGCATATCCTTGTTATTCTTAAGAATAGATTTCGCAACATCCTTGAGCAAAGTAGTTTTACCTGCCTTAGGCGGGGAAACGATCATACCACGCTGTCCCTTTCCGATAGGGCTGATCAGATCTACGATACGCATGGCAGTAGTTCCGCCAGGCCGCTCCATGATCAGACGTTCATCTGGGAAGATTGGGGTCATATTTTCAAAATTGTATCTCTTCTGTCCCTCACTTGGATGGAAACCATTGATAGACGTCACATACAAAAGGGCACTGAATTTCTCCCCCTGTGTTTTAATACGGATATTTCCCTGAATAATATCCCCTGTCTTCAGATTGAATCTGCGGATCTGTGACGGAGAAACATAGATATCATTTTCTCCCGGAAGATAATTCTCACTTCGGATAAATCCAAATCCATCCGGCATAACCTCCAGGATTCCATTGGCCTTTTCGCCACTGTCAAGCTGGACCGTTTCAGCCGGAACACTGTAAGCGTTGCTTACATCCTCTTCTGTACGGTTCTCACTGGCTGCGCCTGTACGGGGCTGTTCCGTTTCCTCAGGTCTTAATTCGGCTGGCGGAACCACTTCTACAGGTTTCGCTACAGGAGTGCGCTTCACGAAGTTCTCCGGTCTGTTTTCCCCATTATAACTGTTCTGGCGTCCTGCATTTTCATTTCTGCCATAATTATTGCTGCGGTACTCAGGATTACGCCGTATAATGGTACGGGATCTGGTTGGTGCTTCTCTTCTCTCCGGTGAAGAAACACTTCCCGTATTTTCTGTTTTTTCTGCTGCCACAGGCTCTGGTCTTGCAGGTATGGTATTCTCTTCTGCTGTTCCGGAAATAGTCTGCTCATTTTCTGCAGTCTGTTCTTTCCTGTCCTCTTCCAGCATACGTTCAATTAATTCAGGCTTTCTCATAGTAGAAATGCCCTTCAGTCCTCTGGCTTTTGCCAAGTCTTTCAGCGTAGCCAGGGATAATGATTCATACTTTTCTTTCATCAATCATCTACCTCTTCGACTAATACAATTCTAAAACACATTTCAATTTTGATTTAACGGGATACAAATGTCTGATTAGACAGAAGCTATATACTGAATTATAAAAACATCCTTCAAAAAACTTATTAAAGTTTATTTTAACACATTTCAGGCGCCGTGTCTACATCCATTCCAAATACATGTTACTGTTCACTTCTACCAGTGTTACTGTTCACCCCGTGACCAGTAACCTACCAGTAACTCAAATATATCTATCCCTGCCTGCAAGAAAGTGATAACCTTTGTTTTGTATTATACACACCTAAGGTTTTTCATTGCAAGAATTTTCTGTCGACGCATATCCCGACTCTTCGACATATATAAGAGTCCTGTTCTCCCGGTGACCCAAAGATAAGTACCAGCTGTCACTTACCTTTTTATAAAATACCGGTTTCCCACGCCTGTGCTATTCACAATAAAACACCCGGAGATATTTCTCCGGGTGCCGGTCATCTTTAAAATTATTAATTCCAGAACGCTCCGTAAATCTTCTGGATCTTAGCGATCTGTGCGTCTGTAATCTGATTCAGTGCATTCTGAACAGCTGCATAAGTCTGTGGTCTGCTACTCTTCAGGGAAGCATTGTTCAGGATGTAATCCTTAACAGATTCTGCAAAATATTCGGAAGCATTCTGTGTTACATAGGCTTTATTAAAAGCTGTAACATTTGCCTTCTCAGCTGCAAAAATGCTCTGGAAGCTTGCTGTCTTATCTGCATTTCCTGCGATAAATGCAAGGAAATGACCCAGCTCATGATAAACAGAATCATCGATCTGCTTCATTGTAATAGATCTTGATCTTGCATCAAAATATCCGGAATAGTTGACGGATGGATCAACAACAAGCTTAAATCCCAGCTGCTGATATGCTGCAATTACACGATTGTCCATCTTGCCTGCAACACTTGCTACATTTGCTTCGTATTTACTCTGGTTCTGTGAAGAGCTTGCTGCTGCAGTTGCCTGGGAAACGGAAGTACCAGAAGAAGTAGTGCTTACAGCGGTCTCATTGGCAATTGATACCTGCTGTGTAGTTGTTGTCTGAACAGTTGTTGTGATCTTGGATGTAACAACTTTCTTTTTGGATTTCTTGGTGTATTTCGCTGTTGCTTTGGTAACAACGGTTGTCTTGGTATCTACTGTTGTATTACCGGCTTTATTTGTTTTATTGGTTACTTTTGTTTTGGTTTTCAGTTTCTTGGTGTAGCTCTTCTTGGAAGCCTTTTTTAATTTAACAGTCTTCCTGGTTGTCTTGGTGCTGGAGGTAGTCTTCACAGTAGTCTTCGGCTGGGAAGCCAGTGGAGTTTCATCTTCTATGATGGAAGTCTCCATGATCGGATCTGTATAACTGGGGAATTCAGGTGTTTCTCCTGCTCCTGAGAATAATGAAACGCCGCCGATCACTGCTGCCAATGCTATTGCAGCACAACTGGAAACAACTTTTTTATTTGCAAGCCACTCTGTTAATTTCTTTCCTTTCATAAATAACACACCTTTCTTGAACCATAATGTAACTGACTTGCCGCTATCTGGAAATTATCAGTCCCATCAGTTTGTGGAAATAAAAAAACCGTTTATCAGATTAAATAAACGGTCGCCACAAATAGAAGAACCACGTCTCCTGTCATATTACATTACCTAATCAATATCAATGCGGCAACCGGCTGTCATAGTCCTGAGACCTTAGACCCTTGGCTTTGCGTCCCTGTCTTTCAACAGGTTTGCCTTTTATTCATTTCTTATGATAAAGCAAGTCCTCACTTTTGTCAACGGATTTTCTTTGTTAAAATTCACAAAAATCCGTCTAAAAAATACAAAAATGAAAAAATCTGTAAAACAATCTGAGCTGACCGTAACAACTAATAATCATTCTCAAATAATTTCACAGATTTTCTTTCGCTGTCTGGGTAGTAACATACACCCCTCACAGTTTACGTGTAGATTCCCGTTCTATGAGCCTTCCGGCCAGCATTTGCCGTTTGACCACCTTTTTCCGGTCAATCATATCAAACAAAGTACGAATACTCTGCTGTGCAGTTTCCACTCTGGGATATTCCAAAGTGGTAATAGATGGATGATAATATTCTGCAATATCCTGTCCATCAGCCCCTGCCACGCAATAATCCTCCGGTACTCTTTTACCGCTGTCAATAATTGCTTTGCAGGCTCCTACAGCCAAAGTATCTGAAATAGCATAAATACAGGAAAAATCCACTCCTGATTCCAAAAGCTCACAGGTACTGTTATAACCATTCTCAATAGTATAAATTCTATTCCCCGGCTTTAAACGGACTATAAGCTTCTCATCGTACTCCAGTCCATTTTTCTCCAATGCCCTTTTATAGCCATTCAGATGGCACCTTCCCAGACCTTCATCTCCGGAAGTAATGAACGCAACTCTTTTATGTCCACAGCTGCACAGATAATCAACCATATTCTGGCTCTCGATCTCTGTATCAATTGTTACAAGAGCGCTTCGAGTATAAGATCCAGTATCCTCCGGAATTGTTTTTCCGGAACTGGCGATCACATACGGAACCCTCACCATTCTCAGCTTTGACTCATCATAATCATACATACCACCAAGAAATATGATTCCCTTGACCTTTTTCTCTTTTTCCAGTTGAAGCGCAAGCTCAACTTCATCTTCATCATCTGCTACATTCTGCAATACCAGGCAGTATTTTCTTTCACGAACCTTTTTCTCCAAAACATGCAGCATAACACCCCAGAATGGGTTGCTGATTTCTTTTACCATAACTGCGATCGTATTTGAATCAGCTCGTTTTAGGTTTCTGGCACTGTTATTCGGTACATAATTATACTCTTTGATAATATCCAGAATCTTCTGTTTCGTTTCAGGATTAATGTCCGGGTGATTGTTAATAGCCCTGGACACCGTGCTGACTCCTACGCCACACAGTTTCGCAACCTCTTTAATTGTTATCTGCTCCATAACTGCCCTCCTCATGCAACAATGTGTTCATTATATATGTACTGGCATATCATGGCAAATGATTTTCAATAAAATTTATAAAAAATTATTTATCAGCAAATATGCTTGTCGTTATAGGCGATATTTCCTTTTCCGTATTTGTAGAGAACAGCCGGTTCTGAAGACATATGGCTGAAATCAATAGGCTCTGGAGTTGCAGTTCCCTCTACGATTTTATCAGCGCATGTGATTAAATCATGAAGAATTGCTTTTCCGATCGGGCGTATAAAATGTCCTGGGAAAATAAGTTCAAAATCTTCTTTATCTAACTTCTTTAATCCCTCTGCATATTCCTTTACTGTTGAGGAATAGGTATCAAAAATCAGGATCGGAGTTGACACTACACTGTCTCCGGCAAACAGAAATTTATTTTTTCTATCCAGGAAAACTACACTTCCAGGAGTATGTCCTGGTGTAAATAACACTTCCAGACTTCTTCCGCCCAGATCAAAGATCTGATGCTCGCTCAGCGGCAGCATCTGGAAATCTCCAGGCTCACGACCTTCAATTATGTACTCTGTTCCATAAAATCCCGGTTCCTTCTTTGTTTTTTCCACATATTTCTTCCAGCCGCTTCTAAGTTTTTCTGTATCTGCCATTTTGAAATCTTTTTCACTCAGATATGCCTTTCCGAACTCGTGATTGCCGCCCACATGATCCAGATGTCCATGTGTATTTAATACAACATATGGCAAATCAGTCAGGGTTTCGATCACCTTTTTCAGATTTCCAAAACCTGAACCGGTATCGATCACAGCTGCACTTTTTTCACCTTTTACCAGATAAATAATGTCTGCTCCGAACTCATCGATTGCCCAGACATCCTCTGCTACCAGCTGAACTGTATAGCCTTCAATTCTCTGTAAATTAATATTGTCCATTTTCTGCCGTTCTCCTTTTCAATTACATTTTTACTGCACCTGCGGTAAGTCCGCTGGTGATATATTTCTGTGCTGCAATATAAATGATTATGATTGGAACCATAGACAGAGTCATTCCGGCAAGCATCAGATTCCACTCAGATCCGGAGGTACTCTTAAACATATAAATAGCAACTGTCAGGGTTCTCAAACCACTGTCTGAAACATACAGGTTTGGCATAAGGAAATCATTCCATGTCCACAGGAAAAACAGTACCAGAAGAGTTATGCTTGTGGAGCGTACCAATGGGAAAATTACCTGCCACATGCAGCGGAACATGCCACAGCCGTCAATTGCCGCTGCCTCTTCCAGTTCCTTTGGAATTGATTTCAGGAAACCAACATAGGTAAAAATACCAAATGCTCCGTGGAAGCCGGCATACAGGAAAATAAGTACGGTCAGGTTATTCAAAAGGTTTGTGTTGGTCAGCTGTACAGAAAGCGCGATCATAATGGAATGGAACGGAATGATCTGTCCAAGGGTGAAAATCAGATACAAAACATTTCCAAGCTTTCCAGGGATGTGCGCAATTCCATATGCAGCCATAAAGGAAATGATGGTACATACCAGCATGGTTCCCAGGGTTACATATGCTGAGTTTCCGACTACTCTCCAGAATTTCAGACGTTCTATAGCTTCGGTAAAGTTACCGGTATAGAGGTAATGGGGAAAAGAAAGGAAGTTCTGGATCATATCGTTATGTGTCTTGAATGCGTTCATCACAAGCAGGATGATCGGCATAAGGAACAGGACACCAAAGAAAAACATAATAATGGTTGGAAGCCATACTTTCTTTTTCATTAGTATTCTACCTCCTTCTTACGAGTGCAGTACAACTGGATCAGAGTAACCGCTGCTACTGTAAGGAACAGGATTACAGATTTCGCTGAGCCATAGCCCAGGTTGTACTTGGTGAAAGCTTCCTGGTAAATATTCATGGCAACTGGCATTGTGGAACCGTAAGGACCACCGCCTGTCATTGCGTTCGGAATATCGAATGACTTAAATGCTCCTGAAATAGAAACAAACAGATTGATCGTGACAGTTGGCATAAGCAGCGGAAGCTCGATTTTCAGAACTTTTTTCAGACCGCTGCAGCCATCCAGCTCAGCAGACTCCATAACATCCTTCGGAATAGTCTGAAGACCTGCGGTATAAATGATCATCAAGAAACCAATGTTCTGCCAGATGGAAACCACAATGATCGTCACAGTTGCCATTGACGGAGTTCCGAACCAGCTTATATTTGCCAGCCAGTCCCATCCCAATGCTCCGCCAAGTGCAGGCATTGCATTTGTAAAAATAAACACCCAGATAAAGGATACCAATACAGCACTGACAATGTTAGGAATGAAGAACATAGCTCTGACCACGCCTTTAGCCTTAATGTTCTCATTCAGGAAATAAGCAAGAATAAATCCAAAAACATTGCTACCAATAATGGTGAACGCACCAACAAAAAGGTTAAATCCAAAGGAAGTCCAAAATTTTGTATCGGAAAACAGTTTTACATAATTGTCAAATCCCACAAAAGCTTTTTTCCCGGACATCAGGTTCCATTTCAGGAATGAATATGGAATGGTTCCGCCAAACAGAGGTGCCAGCATTGCAAAGGAATACAAAAGCAAGGCAGGCAGAATCAGCAGAAGATAAAATTTCTTGTTTTTCTTATATAAAGATGACATATTATCCTCTCTTTCTTTTTCTAAAAGGCTCATCTGCTTATACAGATATCACGATAAATCTTCCATTAAAAAGATTCCCGGGGGTGCTCCCCCCGGGAATCGCAGGTCAGCATTTCCTCTTATTTACTGATCCAGATATTCAAGATATGCTGCGTCAAGCTTGGAAATTACCTCATCCTTGTCAGCAGCGTCTGCCATGTAGCCCTGGAAGATATCTCCGGAGATAACATCAAATCCGTTTACATACTGCTGATATACCCACGGAATTACGTTTCCGCTGTTTGCATATTCCAGATAATCGTTTGTAGATGCAGAATCATAATTAACTGTGAAATCCTGGGAAGCCGGTGCAGAACCTGGTTTCTCGGTTACAATTGCAATGTATCCATCAGAAAGGGAAGCATCACTTAAGAAGTCAATAACCTCTTTGCAAGCATCCAGATGCTCTGTCTGGGAGCTTACTCCATATACGATTCCTACGTCAACTGCTGCTTTGTTTCTCTCAGCGTCGTTGGACACTGGTAATGCGAAGTATCCGATTTCCGGCGGGTTATCCATTTTTGCTACTACGTTCTGGCTGAACTCACCGCTGATCAGCATAGCTGCTTCAGAGTTTGCAAGTGCGTTGAAACCGGATGTGGAGTCACAATCCATCATATTGCTTCCACAATGAGCTTTGATAATATCTGCTGTTGCAAATACATCATCGATACCGTCTACATTGAAGGTTCCCTCGCCGGAATTTAACTGATCCAGAAAGCCTTCCATGTCATCCTGTACTACGTTTGACATCATTACACTGAACATGTGTTTCAGAGTCCAGGAATCTTTGAATGTGGAAGCGATTGGTGTTACGCCGGACTCTTCCAGCTTCTCGCATGCTGCTTCAAATTCATCTCTTGTTTTCGGAACCTCTTCGATTCCGGCATCCTTAAACATCTGCTTGTTGTAGAATACACCAAGGTACTCAACATTTGCAGGATATCCGTAGATTTTTCCATCATAGGTAGCAGCTTCAAGAGCGGTCGGGTAAACCTTCTCCGTAAAATCCATTCCGCTTAAATCCTGAATTCTTCCGACCTCTGCAAAATTCTGTACCTGTGTCCATGGTGTAAGGATAAAGATATCCGGCCAGTCATTTGTTGCAGCTGCAGTTCCAAGGAAATCAGAGTAATCTCCGGACTGCATTGTGATATCCAGCTCGATATCATCATGTTTGCTGTTGAAGGACTCCATGGTACGATCCAGCTGATCGCCCCACTCACCATTCCATACAGTCATAGTGACCTTGGTCTTCTCTCCATCAGCCCAGCAAAGGTTTGTTCCAAGGGACATAACCATTGTTCCAGCTAATACTGCTGCCAACATTTTTTTCTTCATTTCTTATACCTCCTAGTATAATTTTATTTTCCGCCAACTGATTTTTTCAGTGGCTGGGTTCCGTTTTGGTAACGTTTCCGGTATTGTTACCGGTAACGTTTCCGGTGATATTTGAATCATAGCATAGTCGACTGACATTTTCAATGTTTTTTTGCGACTCTTTATCACTTTCGTATGTATTCACAATATTTTTTGTGCATTTTTGTATGAATTGCACAGTATTTGCAGGAGTTGACAATCCACCTTTACTGCCTGCAAATACTGTGACAAAGTGACTGTATTTACGGTCTTACTGCTGTTCCATCCGGAAGCCTTGGCAGCATCCAATCCCATGTGACAACCTCTTCGCTGCACGGATACTCAGCTGCTGCTTTTTCATCAATATCCACACCAATTCCTGGTTTCCCATTCAGATACAGATATCCGTCCCGCATTTCCGGAATTCCGGTAAAAATCTGATGTAAGGCAATTGCACCTGCATCTTCAGACAGGGTATTGGTGTCAGCCCATTCCTGGATTCCAAAATTCGGAGAAGCCATATCCAGATGGATATTTACTGCGTGACCAATCGGAGTAAGGTCTATTGGTCCATGCCATGCAGTTCTTATTCCAAATGCATCGCAAAGAGCAATCAGTTTACGTGCCGGTGTAATTCCTCCAATCTGGCTTAAATGGATTCTTATATAATCAATTTCTCTTTCTGTGATAAGATTCAGCCATTCGTTTGGATTGTTAAACAGCTCTCCCATAGCCAGCGGGGTGGTGCAATGCTGCCTGATCTGCTTAAACCATCCGCTCTGTTCCGGAGAAAGACAGTCCTCAAGAAAGAACAGACGGAATTTCTCCATATCTTTTGCAAATATCACTGCATCCGAAGGTCTCAGCCTCTCATGTACATCGTGACAAAGCTCCAGTTCCCATCCATAGGTTTCCCTGAGACGCTCAAACAGCTGTATTGTTTTTGCCATGTATGCTTTTGGATCATAATAGCAGCCTTCAAAGGATCCTTCCGGTGGCTGGTAAGGCATATCCTTTCCGCCATAGCCTCCAACCTGCGCACGGATACAGCGATATCCTCTTTCTTTTAACGCTCCTACTTTTTGCACACAATCCTCTATTGTGGTGCCTTCAGCATGCGTATAGCATGGCACTCCGGTTCTGCATTTTCCACCCAGTAAGTCATACAAGGGCATTCCGGCCATTTTTCCTTTAATATCCCATAAAGCCATATCCACACCTGACAGGGCATTGTTTAAAACAGGTCCGTTTCTCCAGTAGCTCATGCCCTTTATGGACTGCCAGATATCTTCAATATCAGAAACATCTCTGCCGATCAGGTATGGCTTCAGATATTTTTCCACTGCAGCAACCACTGCCAGATGTCTGTGGGCAAAAGTTGCGCAGCCCACGCCATATAATCCTGGCTCACTTGTTTCCACTTTTACTGTCACCAGATTGATTTTCTGCGGCGCACAGCAAATTACTTTTACATCTCTGATCGTTACTCTCATTTTTCTCCTCCCCAGGCATTTTTATCATTTTCTACTTTTTCCGGCATTCCCGGCAGGATCAGTCCTCCGTCAACCCGCAATACTTCTCCGGTTATATAAGCTGCATTCTCACTTGCAAGGAATACTACCGCTCTTCCTATATCTTTCGGTGTTCCATTTCTGCCCATTGGAATTCTTTCTCCCAGACTTTCCCAGAAGCCTTCCAGCTCTGTCCTGCCTTCTGCTTTTATTTCCTCTGGCGTACGGATACAGATAGCTCCCGGAGCCACACAGTTCACACGGATCCCATATGGTGCAAGATCCAGTGCCATAGACTGTGAAGCCCGGTTCACTGCTGCCTTTATGCCGCCGTAAACACAATCTCCCGGATATGCTCTTTCTGCTCTTGAAGAGGTTATGTTGATAATGCATCCTTTAACCTCATGAGCCTTCATATATCTGGCCGCCTTACTGGAAAGTACAAGGTAATTCAAAAGATCCAGATTCAGCATTTTCTGGGTTTCCTCCATTTCAAGGTCCAGAATGGACTGAAACACGGTAACTCCGGCATTATTTACAAGCAGATCCAGTCCGCCCAATTCCCTGACAGCCTGGTCAAAAAATTTCTCCCCTTCTCCTGCCTGTGCCATATCAGCCTTTGCATACCAGGCAAAGGAACCCATATTTCTTATTTCTTCAGCAGCTTCCTTTGCCTCATCTTCCCGTGTCCGATAGGAAAAGGCAATATCATATCCGGCTGCTGCCAGTTCTCTGATAATTCCACGTCCAATTCCACGACTGGCACCTGTAACGATTGCTTTTTTTCTCATCACAGTTTTCCTCTCTTATTCTATTTTCCCAGACAATACCTGCACAGGTACGGGAACTTCCACAAGGACCCGCTGATTTCCCAGTTCTCCCTCTGATTGCCTGTCAAAAATATATATTTTTCCTGTTTTCTGATCTGCTGCAAGCAAATGCTCCTCACTGCTGTCCAGACAGATACTTCGAAACCATCCTTTCGGAACTACAACTTTTTGTTTCAAATTTAACATTCCATTTTCATCTATGGTAAATCCAAAAATTTCTCCGGTTCCTCTCACAGATGCGTAAAGCATTTTCCCCTCTGCAATACACAGTTCTGCTGCAAGCGCGCCCTCTGGCAACTTCTCTTCCAGGGATATGGTCTGGCACAGCTCCCCATTACAGTAAACAGAAATTGTAAGATCCAGCTCATTTAATACATAGAGATACGTTTTTCCATTTTTCTCCAGTATTCCCATATGTCTTGGACCTGCTCCAGGTCTGACCTCTATGGTTTCTTTTTGCAGAAGCTTTCCCTTATCTGTGCCAAAAGAATAAATCTTATCACACCCTAAGTCAGCTGCATACAGATCTCCCCTATGAAGGACGCAGGAGTGAATATGAGATGCTTCCTGCCGTTCCGGATTCAGCCCTTTTCCTGTAAAAGAAATTTCCTGTAAAAGTTTCGGGCTGCCGGCTTCTGAAATGTCGATCACCTTTAAATCTCCACTTCCGTAATCAGATACAAAAAGCCTTTGTCCTTTTTCATCCTTTTCAATATGACAGGATGCTTTTCCAGGCATCTGAAGACCTTCCTTTTTCTCTGCTGTAAGCCTTTCTTCCTGAACCCCTACTTCATATTCCACAATTTCCGCAGCATCTTCACTTTCACTTACCGCAAAAAGCCGGTTCTTCACCAGACAAACCCAGGAAGGATTCTGCATTTGTATGATAAGAGGAGTTCCTGCAACATCTCCCAGGATCTCATTATACGGAATCAGATAGATACCTTTTCCAAGCTCCTGCTTCTTCAATACAGCAGGGGCATCATGCTGTGTATAGGTTCCGACAAGCAAAATATCCATGCTTTCTTCCATCTCCTTTGTTAATTCCTTTTACTGGAATTTCAGTTCATCTGACAATTCCACAACCATGTGTAATTCACCAGGTGACATCACCTTTTCTCCATGAATTACCACATTGTCAAAATAAAAGCCATGAGGTCTGCACACTTCATTTTTCATCTCAAAGCCACGTATAATGGATACTGGAAAAGTGCCTTCTGTAATTTCAATATTTTTAAAGAAAATATCATTTACCATGCCTCTTTCCCTGTCTCGTGAATACTTGGAATCAAGAGTTTTAATATCAATAAATTTTTCCTGGGCATCTTCAATTCGGATGTTTTCATAAACAATATCATGTACATGGGCACGGTCAGCGTTATGAATTGTCAGTACTCCACCTGACTGATTGCCCTCATACTGGCAATGTACAACATCACAATTTCTGAAAACAACATCTGTAATTTCGTCACATCTGGTTTCATATCCGATTTCAAGTGTGTTTCCAAATTCTGCATTCCAGAACAGGCAATCCTCAACAAGGATATGTCTCACATCTGTGCAGCCTGACGGATCCTGGAATTCCACAGCCTTAATAGATATACAATCATCATTTGCCCTTATAAAGCAATTACGAAGCACTACATTCTCACATCCGACTATATCGACGCCATCTCCTGTGATCACTTTTCCCAGAACATTTACGTCTTCAATCAGAACATTTTTACATGCAACCGGAACAATATGCCAGGAACCACCATCCAGAAGTGTGATTCCGCGTATTTCAATGTTCTCACCCAATACAGGAACGATCAGCTGCTCTGCTCCATTTTCGTCCCATGCATGCCAGTTTCCTCCATACAAGATTCCATTTCCCAGAATACGGACTCTGTCTGCCATTCTGGAATAGATTCTTCCGCTTACAACTGCTCCGTACTCTATATAAACAGTTTCGTCAGAATTAAGCTGAAGGCATCCCACATTGTAGGCTTTTCCACTTTCAAATACATAAGTGGCATTCTCAGGCTTCGGTATGTATTTTCCAGGAAGAACATAAAGTGGTGACTCCAGTTTATCGTCCAGTTCAAGAGTAATTCTCTTTCCGGCAGGAAGGCTTATACTGATTTTGTTCCCCTCTTCTTCGAACGGTATCTGTGCAGCTGCAGGACGGATAACAGCCTTCTGAAATGGTTCGTTTACTGTAACTTCTACCTCTGCCTTTTCATTTTCATCCAAGAAAGAAACAAAATCAAAAAATTCCGTATGATATACTCGCTGTTCCTTTCCGTTTATCTTAACCTGATACAGCTCTGATACCGGAATATCTTCCACTGATTTCAGTTCATACAGTGGTTTCTCGCTTATCTTTCGCGGTACAAATTCCTGTTTTTTCATCATTATGTTTCTCCTTTATTTTAATTTATTTTTTAAATTCGTAATTATGTTTATAAACATTACTATACATTGTTTTTTATATTTAGTAAAGTGTTTTATTTGACAAGATACTTCGCCTGTTTTTATGCATTTTGTATAAGAGATTCTGTTTTTTCCAATTATCGTTTGACTTATTTGTTTGATACATATATACTATAGGTTACTAAACAACTTTATTTTGAAAGGAAACATTATGGAAAAACTTCCTGCATACAAGAAATGTTATAACAAATTAAAATCCGATATAGATAATAACGTTTATCCCATAGGTTCCTATCTTCCCACAGAAGATGAGCTTGGAAAAATGTTTTCGGTAAGCCGTACGACGGTCCGGCATGCCATTGACCTTTTGGTTAAAGACAAACGCATAAAGGTAAAGCAGGGTGCCGGCACACAGGTGATCAATCCCAAAGAACGGGAGCTTACCAGCTTCTCAAAATTTCATAACGTAATAGACATAAACACTCTGTTTCCGGATAATGCCGCCCTGACCATCAGCGGAACCTGGATTGACCGTATTCCTGCAAACAGCCAGGTCGCCAGTGCGTTGGACCTTAATGAAGGAACAGAAGTCTTCCGCCTTCAAAGAGTGGTTTCCTCCAATGAACAGCCTGTGATAATCCAGACAAATTATATCCGTATCGATTTTTTCCCGGATTTAGATACCTACCGCGAACAGCTTGTAGATCTCTATTACTTTATTCAGAAGCACTACGGAATTAAATTTGAAACCGGTGAAGAACACATCAACATCAGCTCAGCTGATTTCCTTGATGCACAGATTCTCAACATTGAACCGGGATCTCCTATTTTTTTCAACACCAGAACAGCACACTGTTCACTGGGTCCTATGGAATACCTGGAAGCCAGGATTCGTCCTGATCTGTGCCATTTCGTGGTTCGTATGAAGGAACCACCAGCATGGTACGATCTTCCCGAATTTCAAAAATCCCTGGAACGTGTTTGAAAATGAATGATCAACTTATAAAAAGGAGCGGCGCTATGTCTAAACGCATTTCGGCCCTTCTGCTTTGCTTATTTCTATTTTGCCTGCTAATAGTTTTCCCAGCTGCAGGCTGCGGTCAGAACAGCAGCTCCGGTTCCGGCGAAGAACCGCCTGTTTTTTCCCCGCTGAAGGTTCTGGTTCCGGAAGCTCCGGGAACAGACACCATAGGATATTCACCTCTGATACTGGATATTTCAAATATCAGTCAGGGATATCTGACTGCTGTCAGTGACAGCAATGGTACCACCAAAAACATCCAGCTTTCCGCGGATGACGGCGTTGTTTATTCTTATTTTGTAAGCTCCGGCGAAAGTGCTGTCATTCCGTTTACCAGTGGAAGCGGCACCTACCAGGTATCCTGTTATGAGCAGGTAAACGGCAGCCAGTATGCCGCACTTTTTGCCCAGGCTCTGGAGGTTTCCCTGGAGAATGAATTTCTCCCATTTTTGTATCCGAACCAGTATGTAAATTTTACCCCGGACTCAGAAGCCTGCAAGCTGGCTCTTTCTCTTCTGGCAGAGGATGCCACGGAACAGGAAAGCATTGACACCGTTTTCCAGTATGTAACCCAGCATGTCACCTACGACGAGGACAAAGCAGCCACCGTTGAGACAGGATATCTTCCTGACATAGACGAAACCCTCTCTACCGGAAAGGGAATCTGTTTTGATTATGCTGCCTTGATGACGGCAATGCTGCGAAGCAGGGATATTCCCTGTAAGCTTCAGATCGGATATGCAGGTGACATCAAGCATGCCTGGATCGATGTTTACATACGTGGAAAAGGATGGGTGGAACAGGCGATTACCTATGACGGGGAGAAATGGAACCGCATGGATCCAACCTTTACCGCCAACAGTGAAGATGAAGAGCTTATCAATTCCTATATCGGTGACAGCGCAAATTATACGCTGCAGTTTACCCGATAGCACAACGAAAAACGCCTCGCAGGTTCATGGATTTTTTCAGGATCTGCCTGATGTTTTTTCAGAGAGGACTTTATATGATTACCAAATTAAACAATCGGGAGCTGTTCCAATTCTGTGAACAGTTTTCCATCATATTACGTTCCGGAATGTCCGCCATTGAGGGACTTGCCATCTTAAATGACGACAGCCAGACAGAACGGGGCAAAGAAATTTTGACCTTTCTTTATAAAGACATGGAGGAATCCGGCTCCCTGGCGCACGCCATGGAGCAATCCGGTGCTTTTCCTGCTTCTGCTGCTGCTTATGTACGCACCGGCGAAGAGACTGGCTGTCTGGATGAGGTTATGAAGGGTCTGTCTGCTTTCTATGCGAAGGAGATTCAGATCACAGACCAGATTCAGAGTGCAGTCGCCTATCCCCTTGTTATGCTGGGCATGATGACTGCGGTTATTGTAATTCTTCTTGTAAAGGTTCTCCCGGTTTTCCGCCAGGTTTTCCGCCAGCTTGGACTGGAAATGAGCGGGATCTCCGGTGCCCTTCTTGGAATCGGCGAAACACTTAGCCGCTATTCCACTGCCTTCCTTGTTCTTCTGGCCGCGATGATCGGCTTTATCCTTTTCCTGGTTCTTCACCCAAAGGGGCAGGAACTGATCCGCAAAATCGTCTGCCGTTTTCCAGGCATGAAGGAAATACCGGTAAATCTGGATTACAGTCGTCTTTGCCAATGTATTTCCCTGGGAATCCGAAGCGGACTTTCCCCTGAGCTTTGTGTGGAACTGGCAGGCGCTGTTGTCTCCCAGACTGAGACCAGGGAAAAGCTTGCTTCCATTCAGAAGCAGCTCGCTGAAGGTTATGGATTTATAGAAGCCATCACGGAATCCGGACTTTTTAAGGCTATGGAGCTTCGTCTGATCTCCCTTGGTTTTCAGGCTGGTGCATCTGACGAAGTAATGGAAAAACTGGCTGAGCAGTATGAAGAGAAATCCACAGACTCTGTTTCCCATATTGTGTCAATTTTGGAGCCTACTATTGTGATCGTCCTTTCAATTCTTGTAGGACTGGTCCTTCTTTCTGTTATGATGCCGCTGCTGGGACTGTTATCTGAAATGATCGCATAACAGCTGTAAGGGAGAGTGAAAATGGATATATTTGAAACCAGACTCATTCGTGTCAGGCGGATTTTCCGCTTTATTGTTCCAATCCTGTTCGCTGCAGTCCTCTGCCTGATCTTCTATCTTGGAATTGCACGTACACAGACTGATTCCCTGAAAAAAGAACAGGTTACTTTAACGCAGGCACTTGAAGGAGGTGCCATCCGCACCTACGCCCTCACAGGCCAATACCCTCAGAGCCTGGATGAATTGCTTTCAGATTACCATATTACCTATGATTCTGAGAAATTTGTGGTAGAATATGTTCCAAACGGATCCAATCTTCTGCCATCGATCAGCGTACTTCCGGTAAATGCCAGAAAAGGAGGTGCCAGATGAATTCCAGATTTACCCGGAAGAACCACAGCATTGATTCACTGGCAGCCCTGCTGCTTTTTGCAATGTATGTGCTGTTTCTTCTATTTCTGATGCTTTTTGGTGCCGGGAACTATCAGGCCTCTGTAAAAAGCCTGGACACTAATAACACCCTTTATACAGCAGCCTCTTACATCACTACCAAGTTTCGTCAGCACGATATTCCCGGAATGACCTCCCTTACAGAGCTTCAGGGAACACAGGTTCTTTGCTTTCAGGAAGCTATTGAGGGGAAAGATTACTGCACTTACATTTATTTTGATGGCAGTCATTTAAAAGAGCTTTTTACAGCATCGGATTCCCGGGCCGATCTTTCTATGGGGACCAACCTCGCACAGCTTCAGGATTTCCAGATTGACGCTTTAGAAAACACTTTTTACAGAATCACATTAACGGACACAGATGGACATTGTTCCAGCTTTCTGCTTCATCCAGGGGTTCCTGCCTGATTCGCAGGCTCCTGAATTTGGGGCTGGTCACTTCTGAATGATGTGCTGAAAGGAAGTTTTTATGAAAAAAATCACTACCCATTCCAAATCCGGGCTTTTTCTTATGGAAATGATATTTGTCCTTCTTTTTCTGGGACTGACCTGCGGTGTCTGCGTAAGACTGTTTGCGGCTTCCTACATGGCAAGGGTACATGCCCGGGAGGACTCTCATATCCAGGAGCTTATCACCAGTGCCGGTGAAATTCTGGAAGGAACTGACGGCACTGTCCAAAATTTTCTGGCACTGATGCCAGATGGAGTTGCAGATCAGGACAGTATTTGCTATTATTTTGACAAGCACTGGCAGAATACTTCCGAAGAAAGCGCGGTTTATAAAATGAGGCTTGTCTGCTCTGCTTCTGACAAGGTCAAAGAAATTCAGGTCACTTTTGAAAAACTCCAGAATGCAAATGAAGAAACCAGTCTTTATACACAAACAATTCGCTTTCCAGTTTTTTCCACAAAGGAGGAAACAGATTCATGAAAGAAAAGAATCATCTTTTTTCCGCAACTGGAATTCCTTCCCTTTTTCTAATCTTCGGAGTACTTATGCTGGTGATCCTGTCCTTGCTTGGCTATGGTACTTCCAGACAGGATCTGCGCTCCAGCAGTCTTTCTCTGGAGCAGACCTCAGCCTATTATAATGCCTGCAGTGAGGCAGCTGATTTTTATTCAGATCTGGTTCAGACACTGGAAGGATTTCAGGCACAGGCAAAATCAGAAAGTGCATATTACCAGCTCGTCTCCGATCATCTGAACTCACAGGAGAATGTAAAATGGGATTCAGAGGAACATACTGCTGAATATGTGAAAGCATTTTCCGACACCCAGAGTCTGGCTGTGAAAATTGTTGTATTCTGGACTGACTGTACAGCTGATTCCACTGCTTCTGCTACCGCTGCCTTTGATAACGTTGCCTCTGATAATGTTGCCTCTGATAACGCTGCTTCTGATAACGTTGTCTCTGATAACGC
>NZ_JAQDKY010000007.1:59052-120544 GCF_027662325.1 Blautia faecis
CTGCCTCTGATACCATTAATGCAGGATTGGACATGACCAGCAGCAATATCGCCGGGATCCTCTCCTGGAATACGGTTGTAACTGCAGACTGGAATCCGGACAACAGCCAGTCTGTCTACAAAGGAGAATAATTTTATGGAAGAAAAAGTAAAGGCTTTTCTGGAGCTTGCCACTCAGAAAAAAGCCTCTGATATATTTATTATTGCCGGTCGTCCCCTTTCTGTAAAAATTGACGGAAAGCTCTGTACACTGGATGGTTTTGAAGAACGGCTCATGCCTCCGGAGACAGATGAATTTATCCGGATCATTTACAAGCTTGCTCACGACCGGAATATAGAACCTATGCTGGAAACCGGTGACGATGACTTTTCCATGGCTATCCCTGGTCTCTCAAGATTTCGTGTAAATACATACCGGCAGCGTGGTTCTCTTGCCGCTGTCATCCGTATTATTGCATTTAATCTGCCGGATCCGCAGGATCTGCACATTCCTCCAGCTGTTATGGAAGCAGCTGACCTTACCAAGGGAATGGTTCTGATCACAGGTCCCGCCGGAAGCGGAAAATCCACCACCATGGCTTGTATCATCGACAAGATCAATCACAGCCGTGAAGGACATATCATCACGCTGGAAGACCCTTTGGAATACCTGCACAGACATGACAAATGCATTGTCAGCCAGCGCGAGATCTGCACAGATACTGCCAATTATCTGGTTTCCCTGCGTGCCACCCTGCGTCAGAGCCCCGATGTGATTCTTCTTGGAGAAATGCGTGACCACGAGACTATCCAGACTGCCATGACTGCTGCTGAAACCGGACATCTGATTCTTTCCAGCCTTCATACTACCGGAGCCGCCAATACCATCAGCCGTATTATGGATGTTTTCGAGCCCAGCCAGCAGCATCAGATTGCCATTCAGCTTTCCATGGTTCTGCAGACTGTTATTTCCCAACAGCTGGTGCCGGATGTGAATGGGCACAATATTCCGGTTTTTGAGATCATGAGGCTTACCCCTGCCATTCGAAATATGATCCGCGACAACAAAATTTATCAGATTGACGGTGTGATCGCCTCTTCCTCCCAGGCAGACATGAAATCCATGGATAACAGCCTGCTGGAGCTTTATCGAAACCGCCAGATCACAAAAGAAACTGCACTTAAATATTCATCTAATCCAGAAATGTTAAAACGGAAGCTCATGTAATGGGCTTCCGTTTTTTTAATATCCGAAGGTTGTCCTGCTGCAAAAAACCTTATAGTTTTTACTATGTGCAGACTATCTTCTATTCCACAATGCTTTACTGTAAATTCTATTTCTTTTCTGCAATTGATTTCCTACTTTCTTGTAACTGCCGCCGATGCTTTATACTTTCCCTTTACAACACCATTGGGCTCTTTTACATAAGCACGCACATAATAACGGTACTTCTTTCCTTTTTTTACCTTCGTGTCTGTCCAGGTAGAAGTTTTCCCCTTCTTAATAGTAGCTGCCAGCTTATATTTTCCGCTTCCGGTTTTTTTGTAAATGTAATAGCCATCACATTTCTTCTGTGCCTTCCACTTTAATTTCAGACCTTTCTTCGTATTGGAAACCGACGAGACCGTCTGCCTGGAGGGTGCTGATTTATACTTTCCACTGGACTTGTAACTGCTTGCCACTGTTTTCTTGTTCACAGTACAATACGCCCTTACTGTATACTCGTAAACAGTAGCTGATTTTATCTTTGTATCTTTGTAGGATATAGTGGCTGCTTTCTTTATGTTTGCAAGTTTCGTCCATTTTCCTGAAGCCGTTTTTCTGTAAACCACATAGCCTGCTGCACCGGAAATCTTATTCCAGTTTACTGTATTGTAAAGTCCAGAAGAAACCTTCACCGACACAGACGGAGTGGCAAGCATTGTCTTAGCCGCAGCTTCCGCGGTATAATCGGAATATTTCGCAGTACCGTTCACCATACTGTACGCACGGATCTTGTATGTATATGTAATTCCCGGCTGAACTTTCGTATCTGTCCAGGAAGTATCCGACCAGGAGGCGGTCTCTACCTTCTGATACTCTCCGCCGGAGATTTTTCTATAGATCTGATATCCGGAAACTCCGGCTGCTTTACTCCAGGTCAGACTGATCTGGTTATAGGTGCGGGCCGCAGCCTGAAAGTAAGCAGGTCTGGTTACATTCACTGCACTGCTCAAGGTTCTTGTATGAGCTTTAATTCTTGCACAGGCACTTGGACTTGTTTTGGAAAAATCACTCCATCCATTTTTTTCATGATAACAGAAGCTCTGATCCGCCTCCAGGCCAGCCTGAAACTCCACCCAGTCATAAGCACTATTGGTCTCGCACAGATATTCCACTGTATCGGAACCGATATTGGTGATCACTACCGAATAAAGGGTTCCATTCATCAGATTTACCTCTGGCACTTCCACTGTGGAAATACCGGCATGTTCCTGATAAAAAGTTACCGGATTGGCATAGGCCGGAGTTCCGCTTACCGGATTGCTCTTATCCTTCAGATTTGTATAAATCTGAATGCTGTAGCTTCCTCCGTCAGAGTAAGTAGCCAGAACTACTTCTCCAAGGGCTTCTCCGTTCCCATTTCCGGCTTTTGCCTGAAAAACATTGGCAATGGAGGAAATCCCACTGCTGCCGGAAGGATACAGCTTCAGCTTGCTCAGTGCACTGGAACCATCATAGAAATAGTTGTTCCGGTACTTCGGACTGGTGGTGGCTTCTGCTGCTACAATATTATAATTGCATTTATTCTCATAGGAAATATAAAAATAACCGGCTTCTCCCCAGTCATCTCCCCAGCTGTTTCTGGCGATCCATGCCCCGTTTGAAGTAACATTGCTGGCAGAATTGAAATTTTCCCTGGAATAATTGTCATCCCATCCAATCAGGGTTATTGCATGATTCACGCCTGCACTTCCCGGGTAGCTGTATGCATACGTATACGGATTATAATAGGTATCATACATTCCAAAGGACATGGAAACAGATCCATATTCTGATATCAGGCTTTTAATATTATTTACAGAATAAGAAGAAAACGCCGCATTTTCCAGATAGGCTGTGGTCTGGTATGCCATTTGGGAGGACGGCACCTTGTCAGAGTCCAGAGTATGATCTGCATTTGTCTCATAAGGAACCTGGGATTCCAAAGCCATACCGCTCCACGTACTCAGAAAAATGGCAGCCAGGGTCTGATTTCCTCCATCTCTGTAGGAATGAAGGACCTCGTTTTTGTCATTAGCTGTATTTCCAAGGGAATCGTTCATTCGGTGGGCAAAGAAATATGCCAGATGTTCTTCTGACAGATCAAACAGCCCAGCTCCCGCCTGAAAAAATGAGATTTCCAGGTTGGCAGCCAATGTGTATGCCCAGCACATATTGGAAGGCTTTTGATTTCTCACCGGGATGGAAAGACTGCTTCGGGGATCGTATTTCGCAGGATAAGACGCAGCTCTGGCAGCACCTACGCTTCCTGTATCACCGTTTCCATTGCCAGCTGGCGGGTCTATATAGCTTAAGGGCTGCAGCTCACGGATCGGCTCCAGCTGAGCCTCAATCTCCGCATCGGTCAGATCGTCTTCATTTTTCTCTTCTTCGGCAGAATCCGGATCCATGCTGCCAAAGCCAAAATCTTGTTCCTGAAGTTCATCAGTACCACCATCTGAGAAACCGTCTGACAGGTCTTCCGATTGGGAGGGATTTCCATCTGTCATGCCTGTGAAGCTGGCATTGCCTGACTGACCGGCATCGTCTTCCGTACTTCCATTGCCAGCCTGGCTGTCATCGCCTTCTGCACTTCCATTGCCAGCCTGACTGTCACCGTCTTCTACACTTCCATTGCTAGCCTGGCTGTCATCAGCTAAAGTGCTTCCGCTCCCTGACTGATCATCACCTGCTGAAAAATCATCCTGCACATAAAACTCTTCCGCAGTCATCGCATCCGACGACACAGCTGATGCAGCGTCTCCTGCGCTTTCCATTTCCACACTTTCCGTCCAGACCATACTCTGCCCGGCAATATCTGCTGCCTGAATAGGCAAGCCTGTAAAAATCAGGGACTGGGCAAGTAACAGACTTACAGCTGCTTTTTTCAATAATTTCTTATATTTCATATTTACTCCTGTCGTTCTGAGCTTCCTGTTCCGGAGTATTTTTCACACAGGCTCCAGAGCGTATTAAAAAATCACCAGAACAGAATTTTCGTTCAAACAGATATTTTTCACTTATTTATGATTTTTTAGATATTTTTCCAGAAAATGTATTAATTTCTCCATTTCTTCCTGAGTCCCTACCGTGATCCGCAAATGATTGTCAATCCTCGGCTTCGGGAAGTATCTTACATAAATATGCTCCTGACGAAGGGCCTTAAAAATTTCTTTGGCCGGACAGCTTTTGTGAGAAGCAAAGATAAAGTTGGTCTTAGAATCCGGGAATGTGAAACCAAGGGCAGCCAGTTCTTTCTTCGCCCATTCTCTGGTAGCAATAATCTTCTCACATGTTTCTGTAAAATATGCCTTATCCTGGATAGCTGCCACACCGGTTGCAAGAGTGGTACGATCCATAGTGTAGGAATTGAAGGAATATTTTACATCGTTCAGAAAACTGATCAGCTGTGGATTGCCGCACGCAAAGCCGATACGCATTCCAGCCATGGAACGGGATTTGGAGAAGGTCTGAACTACCAGGAGATTGTCATATTTCTCTATAAGCTCCAGTGCTGATTTCGCTCCGAAATCTACATATGCTTCATCTACGATCACAATGACGTCCCGGTTGTGTAAGAGAATCTCCTCGATGTCACCGAGGGGCAGCTCCACTCCTGTAGGTGCATTGGGGTTCGGAAAAATAATTCCACCGTTTTCTCCGAAGTAATCTTCTTTGCGGATACAGAAGTTCTCATCGAGAGCTTTACATTCATATGGGATTCTGAAAAGATCCGCCCATACGTCATAGAAAGAATAGGTGATATCTGGAAAAAGGATCGGTTTATCTGAGTTAAAGAAGGTGAGGAAGCTCATGGCAAGTACATCATCTGAGCCAACACCTACAAAAACCTGCTCATCTTTCAGTCCATAATTCCGGGCAATTGCGTGTACCAGATCACTGGCTGTAGGGTCCGGGTAAAGGCGGAGGGTATCTGGCTGAATCTCATGTAATGCTTTCTCCACACCTGGTGCAGGGGGATATGGGTTCTCGTTTGTGTTCAGCTTGATCATGTCCGGCTGGTTGGGCTGCTCGCCGGGTGTATAAGGTACTACTTTACGAATGTTTGCTTCCCATGTATTCATTTCGGTCCATCCTCGCTTCTTCGTATTTTTATTATAATTTCCTTTTGAAAAATCTGTAGTATGCATGTTTCTGCATAGTTATTAGTATTTTACTTTTTTCCTTGGAGTTTGTCAAATTTCGTTGTGGGGTAGGGTGACATAATACACATTGTTCAAATGCGTCCCTCCTGAAGAACTTTTTAACCATAAAAAAGCCCCTTAGGAATTTTTATTGACTTCCTAAAGAGCTTTCAATATACAATCTTATTAACCTGCCAGGTGAAGGATTCCAATGAGGAATACCCAGCCAAGTCCATAATATGTCACAACAGCAACAAGGTCGTTGACGGTGGTGATCAATGGGCCAGAGGCTACGGCGGGGTCTACGCCTACTTTTTTGAAAAACAGAGGAATACAGGTACCTACGGCACTGGAGATCAGCATTGCAAGGAGCAGGGCGACTCCGATGCAGCCGGATACGGCGTATGCAAATACCAAAGTCTTTCCTTTAAATAAGTAAATGTAAAGTCCAATGAGTACAAAGGACAATATACCAAGCAACGCACCATTGCAAAGACCAATCCGCATTTCTTTAAATACAAGTTCCAGCTTCTGCTTGCCGGTGAGGGACTCATCCATCAGGACACGGATGGTTACAGCCAGGGACTGCGTACCGACGTTTCCGGCCATATCCAATATAAGGGACTGGAAGGCCATGATGATGGGAAGCTGGGTAACTACGTTCTCAAAGACACCAACTACAGAGGATACAACCATTCCAAGACCAAGAAGAACGATCAGCCATGGCATACGTTTCTTCATACTCTCTTTCAGCGGTTCCTTCAGATCTTCCTCTGCGGTAAGACCTGCCAGCATGGCGTAATCCTCTCCCATTTCA
The DNA here is from genome assembly GCF_027662325.1 of Blautia faecis. Lineage (NCBI taxonomy): Bacteria > Bacillati > Bacillota > Clostridia > Lachnospirales > Lachnospiraceae > Blautia > Blautia faecis. Next base: position 65,236 of record NZ_JAQDKY010000007.1, read on the forward strand.
TCATCAACCAGGTCGATGATATTGGAAGATGTGATAACACCTAAAAGGCGGTTGTCATTATCCAGCACGGGGATGGAATCCTCGGAATACGCTTTCAGTTCTTCGATACAGTCGTCAATATCCTCTTCAGCATATACATATGGGTAAGAGGTTGCCACCAGATCTTCCAGGGATTTATCCTGTCTTGCAATGATCAGGTCTTTCAGATCAATGGCTCCGTAAAATTTCTGTGACTCGGTTACCACAAAGATTGTGGAAATATTATCGTTCTTAGCAGCCTGTTCTACAAGGCTGTTCATAGCCTGCTTCACAGTCAGGTTCTCACGAATGATAATGCAATTGGTCGTCATGCGGCTGCCGATTTCATCCTCATCAAAGGAAGCAATCATCTCAATATCGTGGCGGACATCATCGTCCATTAATTCGAACAGCAATTTCTTTTTGGCTTTATCAATCTTATGAAGAACTTCCACAAGGGCATCGGTCTCCATACGTGAAAGAATGGCTGCACCTTTTTTCACATCCATCTCTTTCACATATTCTGCTGCATTATCTGAGTCCGTATACTCAAAAACATCGGACAGCATATTCAGGTCCAGAATACGGTACAGTTTGCAGCGTTCCTGAACAGTCAGCCTCGGCATTGCATCTGCAATGTCATTGGCATGAAAATCTCCCAGCTTATCGCTCATAGCTGCCGGAGAGGTATTACTTCTTACTACAGCCAGAATATCCTGGGTGTAGTCCTGCACTCTTTTCTCCATCCTACTTTCTCCAATCTGACAATAAGACAGTTCACCATTTCCAGGTGTTTATCTTATGTATTTTTGACAGACTTATACAAAGTCCATTTTTACGGACAGTAAAATCCGTATTTAAACAGAATATAAGCGTATAGCTTTTCTGTTCTTTGAGCGTGTTTGAAAAAGGTTTTCTGCAAGATGTACGTCACAATTTGTGGGAGATTTTACCAGAATGAGGGCACCATAGTGGGCTACGGCAACCGAATTCGGGTAAAATATACTGCAAAATGGAGCGCAGATTGCGGAAATGCTTTTTCAAACAGGTTCTAGGGAATATTGGATTCTTCTGAAGAACTCATAGGATAGAAAAAAGAAATGAAACAGTGTTCTTAAGCGCAATGCGCCTTTTACATGAAAAGAAGAACAGAATGTGCGCGATGCTCATCTGTCATTTCGTTTTTCCATCCTATGCAACTACTTCGCCCATGAGAATCGCAACTATCCATTCTGTTCACCTGCCTTTGTTCTTAGATTTTGTGGGAATATATTTTATTCCCACAGGTCATTCTAACTGCTTTTATACAAAAAATCAATTCCTATTTTGCTATTTACCTGATTTTTCACCTGATTTTTCAAGTTTCCTTCTATTTCTTTATATAGCTGTCATTTTTCTGTGGGCAAATAGAAAAAGAGAGACGGCAAAAGCCGTCTCAAAAGAATCAACACGCTATAAATTACAGTAACTGGCGCAATGGTCTTATTATAATTCTTAATACTCCATAGAACAGCTTCTTCTGCCAGTTCAGCTCTTTCGTTTCGTACTGTGCTCCTTCGGTCTCCTGTCCGTTTGACAGAACTTCTTTACTTTTTTCTATGTAAGTACCTTCCGTGAACTGAATCTGCTGATTCAGTTCTTTGCTGTCGATAACAAGCATTAATTCCGTATCCAGATAAGTACTTCTCATGTCCAGGTTATAGGATCCAACGATAGAGAGTCGGTCATCAAGCAGGACTGCTTTGGTGTGAACTGGAACCTCGTTCATCAGCTCATAGACATCGGCACCGGTATTCAGAATTTTCTTTTTCTGATTCAGGTAGTCGGTGCAGCCCCAGGGGTTGGAGCCTTTCTCTACTGCGTTAAGAATGATCTTTAACTGGGCATGGGACGCGATCTCATTTAAAGTGTCGTACATGTATCCGTTGCAGATCACATATGGGGTCTGGATCGTTACATTTTCTGCGTTCTGCGCCAGATAGCGGATTGTCTGAAGTACCAGGGGCGTTTTTGGACCTGCATGGGTTCCGTTGTTGACAAGCGTAATTTTATTCGCCGGAATGGTATCCTCCTGCCAGGAGCTGTAATCTTCAATATCGGTATATTTTTCTTTTAGGGAAGCGTAACGCATTTCTAAAGACTGGTATTGTTTTTCGTACTTTGAAAGTTTTTCCTGTGTCTCGTCTGTTATTTCATTTTCAACATTCGGTATTCCATTCACAATATTTGAGTTTTTCGAATTACTTTCTGCACCCTCACTGTCATCTGCTTCTTCTGACACAGAAATATCTGAACTATTCTTTTTTCTTCCACCCTTTATTTGCACGCAGTCCTCATTCCATATCTGCCAGAAATACGCTTCCAGTTCCTGCAAAGATTCTCCCTCGCCCTTTGTGATATCCCACACCAGAATATCCCTGTCCACATTGATATCCGTGGTATAATCTCCAAGGAAAATATCATTGCTGTTGCGTCCACCCAGTAGATACATTTCGTCATCCACGATCACATATTTATCGTGCATACGGTAATTCAGCTTAAATAAGCCTGCTGGAGTCACCGGATTGTAAACACCAACAACTACATTCTCCCTCGCTGCCAACGCCTGAAAGTCTTTACTTCCATTCAAGAAAAGCTGCTGGTAAATACCATCAATCAACAGTTTGATTTCCACACCTCTTTTGGCAGCTTGATCCAATGCTGCAAGAAGATCTGTTCCGCTTTCATCTGCCCGCAGATCAAAGGTTGCCAGTACAATACTCTTCTTCGCCGCTCCAATCATCCGCAGACGCCACAAAAGTGCCTCTTCATTGTCATCAATACAGCGGATCCGTTCGCCCCCTGACGTATCGGAAGTAAATTCTGTCTGTTTCAGCGTTTCCGTAAATTTTTCATCTGGCTTCCTGCAATACAGCGGTGCAAAAACATTTACCAGTACTACAATAAGTAAAAACCATAAAAATATATTCCGTATTCGTTTTAGATTTTTCTTTATCGTTATACACCCTTTCTAAAATCAACATTCCCACAAATATTTTTTTAAATCTACACAACCATTTTCTTTCAGAGTAACTCCTTCCTCTTTCAGCAGCCACTCCTGCTCTGTCCACCCCGGTGCCAGCCTCCCCATATGGTTCACCACCCGATGGCAGGGAAACTTCCCATAGTTCTCTGCATGTGACAACACTCCCGCCACCAATCTGGAATTCTTCTCCCGCCCGATCAGCTTCGCGATCTGTCCATAGGTTGCCACTCTCCCCGCCGGAATTTCCTCCACCACGGAAAGAATCTCATAGGCAAGATCATCGTTTAATTTGGAGATATTTTCTTTGCGCTTGTTTGTTTTCAGTAAATCTGAAAAGGGATCGTCAATCATAACTTTTGTCACCTACTTTTATTCATTTCTATTTTGCCATGTAGTATTTCGTTTGGTGGCCCACTTTTTTTGCTCCAGCACTATGCTGATGAGCTTTGACAATAGAAGCGTCAATTGACAGTTCTGTTAATTCGGCTTCTAAGCTCAAAACACGAAAAATATTATCAAGGGTGCCGTCTTCAATCCATTTACGGAAATGGGAATAAACAGTTTGCCAGGAACCATAACGTTCTGGAAGGTCTCGCCATGGAGCTCCGCTACGAGCAATCCAAACAATTCCTTTCAGAATTGTCCGGCTGCACTTTTGGGGGCGTCCCTGTTTTCCGGAATTTTCAGGCGGCAGTAATGGAGCTATACGGTTCCTTTCTTCATCGGTTAATTCGTATCGTCTCAACATAATTAACACCCCTTTTTCTTTATTCTAACATGAAAATGGGTATTAGAATATATGTTTTGTGCAACTTTTATTTTTCAAACAGGCTCTAGCGTAGGCGTAATCGACAGGGAAAATTATGTTGTACCCATTTGGACAATTTGAATATAAGACTCCCTCGTAAATCAAAATGCCATCACACCGACTACTCCAAGTGTGATGGCATATGCCTTCTTTCTGTATTTTCCTACTTGATTTACGGATGGGTAATTGAATGTTCCCGCCGGGGTATCACAGATACTGGCTAAACTTTATCTTTTCCTTATTCGGTCCCTTAATTGTGAAAAATCTGACTCCGTTTTCCCAGAATGATAAAAAATGGATCGTATCCCTGGTGGTATTTAAACCAGCATGGTTGATCAGTTCATATACTTTTTCGATGTCTTTTACATCAATTGCAACGTGATCTATAGCGCCTGATTCCATTTTAGCAGCTTTATTCTCATATGTCTCAATTACCAGATTATTCAGCTTGAGGAATGCAACTTTCTCATTTGCTTCCTCGTTAACAGTTTGCAAAGCGACCTCAAATCCAAGCCTTCTATAAAATTCAACGGTTGTTTCTATATCATTTGTAGGAATTCCCACATGCTGAATTCCATTTAACTGCTTCCTTAACATTATTTCTCCTCCTTTTTTTCTCATATAACAGCCCGGCTTCAGCCAGTTTTTCTAAAATCCACCTCTTTTCCTCTTCCGTCTCAACTGGAAACTGCAATTCTCCATATGCAAAATCCGGCAGGCTTAAGACTCCAAGCATGGATTTCGCGTCCACAATATAGCGTCCATAACAAAGATCCACATCGCAGGAAATTGATTCTGCAATACTGACCAATTTACTTGCATTCTGCATAGTTCCCAATGTTACTTTTATTTTCATCGCTTTCACGCTCCTACGCAAACAGACTAATCACAATAGCACAGACCAGACCTGTAATTCCAATAATGGTTTCCATCATGGTCCAGGATTTCAAAGTCGTTTTCTCATCAATCTCAAGAAGGGAACTGACCAGCCAGAAGCCTGAATCATTTACATGACTGAAAGCAGTTGCTCCTCCGTTGATGGCACAGACCATGGCAGCCAGATAAAGTGGTGACAGTCCTGCTATTCCAGGCATAGCGGCCATGATTCCAGCTGCCATTGTCATGGCTACCACAGCAGCTCCAACAGACGAGCGGATCAGTGCTGCAATGAGAAAAGCAATCAATACTAACGGAAGTCCGCTTTTTTCAAGGGCTGGTCCAATAATATTTCCCATTCCGCAGTCCTGAAGCACCCAGCGGACAATTCCGCCGCCAGTAATTACCAGTAGGATTTGTCCTGTAGGGCGCAGGGAACGGTCCAGAATTTTCTTTAACTGCTCTCCATCATATCCCTGTTTTTTTCCAAGGAAGTACATGGCACACAACACAGCAATGATCAGCGCTACAAATGGAGTTCCCAGAAATTCCAGCACTGGTCTCGCCGGAGCAATACCAGGAATATAAGTTGAAAGTGTGTTACACAAAATCAGTACCAATGGTACAAGGATAATACATAACACTGTAGAAAACTTCGGAAGATTTCCTTCTTCGGCTTCCCAAACTTCCTGAATATTTGAAGGAAGTCCTGCATCAATTTTACTTCCGATAAATTTTGACCATAAAATACCTGCAAAAATCAGTGACAAAATTCCAACAGGCACACCTACTGCGATCATAATGCCAAGATCCACGTTCAGCATATTTGCCACCAGGACAGAGCCTGCTGATGGCGGAATAAATGCAAAGCCTGTGGCAAGTCCAGCCAGAAGAGGGATCACATAATATAAAGTAGATTTCTTTGTCTTTTTTGCAAGTCCGAATGCCAGTGGAATGAGAATCACCACGCCAGCCTCAAAGAATACGGTTGTACCAACTACCAGCCCTGTGATTCCCAATGCAATTCCAGATTTTTTCTCACCGAATTTATTGATCAAAGTCTGGGCAACACATTGTGCACCTCCTGATACTTCCAGGATTCCTCCAAACAAAGAGCCAAGTCCAATTAATAGGATAATTCCCTGCAAGGTATCCCCCGCACCTTTTTCCACTGTACTTACCAGGGTTGGAACCGGCATTCCGGCTCCAAGCCCAATAACCAATGCTGAAATCAGCAGTGATAAAATCGGATGAATCTTAAATTTAATGATAAGAAGCAGAAGCAATATAATTCCTGTCCCTGCCGCGATCAGCAGTCTGGCTGACTCTGCCACAAATACCGGTTCTGTCATTTTGTATTTCCTCCCCAAATTTCTCATTCAATAGTCTACAATTAAACAGATAACAACACCCGCATTTTTGCTATCCTATATTCGGGACTTATCAGCATAGTGCATCCCAGATAAATTTATTACGCTGTAACATATTTATGAATTGTAGCTCTCACAGCTCCCGGCCCTGCGATCATTTCCCTGAACATGTTCTCAATCTTCTCTCCCACACCAGCTTTGTAAAGATCTATGAAAAACAGGCGCTCGTTAGAAAGGATCGGTTTCAGCTGATTCTTAAAAGTCTCAGGCTTTCCAATAACAATATCCTTTAACTGTTCCTGGAGTTCCTCATTCATCGGATCTGGTGCCAGTTCATATTTATTCCCTGCATCATCCACTGCCAGCATATATCTTAACCAGCCAGCGATTCCAAGAGGAATTGCTGTGAGCTTAGATGCATTCCCGAATCTCTTCACATATGCCTTTACAGTCTCTCCAAAACGGATTCCAACCATCTGGGATACATCCACAGCAAGACGAAGGTTGGTATCGCCAAGGTATTCATTTGGGAAACGATCGTTAAAAAGCTCATCCACAAATGCCTGTGGGGAAAGGATTCCAGGATCAGCAGCTACCGGAAGTCCCTCACTATAGGCTACCATACGTGCCATTTTCATCATGTCTTCATTTGTATTCAGCATATGGGCAAAAAGGTCATATCCAAGAACCACGCCAAGAGGACCAGTTGCAGAATGAACCGGATTCAGACATACCGTTACTTTCATTCTCTCAGAAAGATTTACTGTATTTCTGTCTGCCATGTATACGCCGAAGCCTTTTTCCAGAGCAGGACGTCCATTGGGGAAGCTGTCCTCGATTACAAGATACTGTGGTTTCTCAGCATTTACAAATGGTGCAATATATGTTTTCTTGCTTGTGATAACAGGCTGCATGCTTTCTACGCCAAGCTTCTCAAGGTCAGCTGCAATCTGCTCACTGGGACGAGGTGTGATCTTATCGATCATGGTCCATGGGAAAGCAACCACTTTCTCATCACTTACATAGCTTATAAATCCATCATCTACAAATCCGGCTTTCTTCCATTCTTCTGTCATAGTCAGCACAGACTCACGAAGCTTCGCACCATTCTGGGAGCAATTGTCCATGGATACAAGAGCGATCGGATATTCGCCTGCTTTATATCTCTCGTAGAGCATTGCCACCAGAACTGCCATGGCACCTGTGGCCTTATTCGGACCATTCTGGATATCAGCCTGTACAAATGGGAACCAGGTTCCGTCAGCTTTATGTAATGCATATCCTTTTTCCGTGATGGTAAAGGATACCATCTGAAGGGATTTACTGGTAAAAATTTCTTTCAGACGGTTCCACTGAGCCAGTTCTGAAGACTGAGCCTTTACAGCTTCTGCCAGAGCGCCCAAAACCTTATATTCACGGGTTCCGTCTCCATGAAGGATTACATTTAATCCAAGATTGTCATATGGTTCATAAATCTTATCCACTACATCATAGTCAAAGGTCTCCACACAGGTAATTCCTCTGTCCAGAATTTCGTCTTCCAGAAGTCCGTCTGCAATACCACCGATAAATACACGGAAAATATTGCCGATTCCAAAATGTACCCATACTGGAGCTTCTTTCGCTTTGGCAGATATTTTCTCCACATCATAACCTGGAAGCTGAATTCCTGCATTTTCCCATGCTTCATGCTCTTTGATTCCGTTTAATGTTAATTTCATGTTCTGTTCCTCCCTAATTTTCTTATTGTACAGATCTGATTCTCAATCCCAATCTGTTTTGTTGTTCTTTATGTTTCTTTTTGTTTTAACTTATGTGTATGTCTTAATTGTAAGTCGAGTATATATCTTTTCTTTTCAAAAATCCATTGACAGAAATTCTAATTTTTGTTTCTAATTTTTGTATGGTTTTACCAGTAATTTTCTGCTTATTGCTTTTTTAACTGTTCTATACTAAAATGCAAGTAAGACTTAACATTATCTAATAAAGTAAAGATTACATGATTACTGTTCACTTCATAGTCTGCAATACAAGCTTTGTTACCAATGGACAGTAACATTACCTATTTGAATATTTATTAGCAGTCACTAACCTTATGTTGTACTAAAGACATAACCAGGAGACCATCATGAGTGAAAAAGGATTAACCACCATTGCTTTAAAGAAAATAAACCGTTCCAAAATTTACCAATACATTTACCGGAGCAAACTGACCTCAAAGCTACAGATCGTTCAGGATCTGCAGATGGGTCTGTCTACTGTCAGCCAGAATTTAAATCTTCTGGAAAATGAAGGGCTGATTGAGAAAAATGGTTACTTTGATTCCACCGGAGGACGAAAGGCCAATGCCATTCAGATTGTTTCGGATTTCAGAATTTCCATTGGTGTTGGAATATTAAAAAATATGTTTTATATCACCGCCATTGATCTGTACGGAAACACGGTCTATACGGATACAATTCCGCTTACCTACTCAAACACAGCTGCGTATTACCAGCAGATCACTGACAAAGTCAAGGACTTTATTGAAAAAAACCAGTATCCGGAAGACAAAATTCTTGGTGTTTCCATTGCTACCCAGGGAATCACCTCCCCGGACAATACCACTGTTATTTACGGAAACATTATGAACAACACCGGTATGCGTCTGAAGGATTTTTCCAGGCATCTGCCCTATCCCTGCCATCTGGAGCATGACTCCAAATCAGCTGCTTTTCTGGAATTATGGAATCATCCGGAGCTTGACAGTGCTGTTGTTTTTTTATTGAATCGAAATCTTGGCGGTGCCATTATCACCAATCACCAGATTCACCAGGGATGTTCTATGCACAGCGGAACAATCGAGCATATATGCGTCAACCCTGACGGACCGCTTTGCTACTGCGGAAACCGGGGCTGTCTGGAAACCTATTGCTCTGCCAACTCCTTGGAACAGGCCAGCGGCATGACTATAAAGGAATTTTTTCCTCTTTTAAGAGAAAAAAAATCCCCCCAGCTTATACAAATCTGGGAGGATTATCTGAAACATCTGGCTTTTGCAATGAAAAACCTGAATCTGGTTATTGATGCACCCATCATTATCAGTGGATATCTGGCACCTTATTTTACGGAAGATGACACGGATTATCTGCTGCGGCAGATCAATTCCATGACTCCATTTGAGCTGAAAGAAGAACAGATTCTCGTGGGCACACATGGGCAGTATACACCTGCGATCGGGGCTGCACTTTTTTATGTGAAGGAATTTATCCAGTCAGTTTGACACTAAAAAAGCTACTGTTCACTCTGTGACCAGCAACACGCTTCGGGATGCACAGAAATCATGCATTCGCATGATTTCGCGCCGAGGTTCTCGTTTTTTCTGTGAGCTTTGCTTACAAAAAACACCTCGCAGAATGTTACCAATAAACAGTAACCTAAAAAATCAATGCAAAATATGTAATTACACATTTTTCTTGACAAAAGTTTTCGCTCTTATTATAATTACCGTTGTTAATTAACAGTGGTAATTATTTTTTTGTAAGGAGAAATAACTATGGACATTGAACTTATCAAACGTATGATGGATGCCTGTTATCAGGGCAAGCGAATCCGAGATATGCTGCCGCCTCTGCCAGATGGAGTTGCATCTTCTTATATTCAATATCTGGATATCATTGAAAAGCTGGAAAAGCAGGGAATCCAAGTGAAGGTATCAGATGTAAGTGATGCTCTTTCCCTCCCACGTCCCGGTGTAACTCGTACAGTGAAGGACATGGAAGCCAAAGGCTATGTGAAAAAGTTTGCATCTGCAGAGGACGGCCGGGTTACTTATCTTACTGTCACAGAAGCCGGAAAAGCCCTTTCCGAAAAGTACAATAAGCAGTACTTTACTATCCTGTCCGGTTATGTAGACAGTATTCCAGATGAGGACATTCTGTGTACCATCCGGACCATGAAGAAATTTTATAAAATTATGTGTGAAAGGAGAATTGACCTTGACAAATGAAAAGAATGATTTCACCCAGGGCAGTATTCTGAAAAAGCTTGCCCTTTTTATGCTGCCGATTCTTGGTGCCCTTGTACTGCAGGCAGCATATGGTGCCGTAGACCTTCTGGTAGTTGGACGCTTCGGCTCCACCTCCGGATTATCTGCCGTTTCTACCGGAAGCCAGGTACTGAACCTTGTTACCTTTGTGGTGACACAGTTTGCTATGGGAATCACAGTCCTCATAGCCCGCTATCTTGGCGAAAAAAAGCCGGAACGGATTGGCTCTGTTATTGGCGGTGCTGCAGTTGTTTTTGCTGTCATTTCTGCCATACTTTTTATTGTAATGATTGCTTTCGCCCACCCTATTTCCGTGCTTATGCAGGCTCCTGCGGAGGCTGTTTCACTTACCACAAGCTATGTAAGAATCTGTGGGAGCGGTATTTTCTTCATTGTTGCCTACAACCTGCTTGCTGCTATTTTCCGCGGGCTTGGTGACAGTAAATCGCCGCTTTTATTCGTTCTGGTAGCCTGTATTGTAAATATTTTCGGAGATTTATTTCTGGTTGCAGGACTTCATCTGGATGCCGCCGGCGCAGCTCTCGCAACCGTTTTCGCACAGGCGGTCAGTGTAGTATGTGCGATCGTCATCCTACTGAAAAAGAAGCTGCCCTTTTCCATCCAAAAATCCAACTTCCGTTTTAATTCCCAATGTAAACGATTTCTGGGAATCGGGCTGCCTCTTGCTCTCCAGGAATTTCTTACCCAGCTGTCCTTCCTGGCACTTTGTGCATTTGTAAACAGATTGGGACTGGAAGCCTCCTCCGGATATGGGGTTGCCTGCAAAATTGTAAACTTTGCCATGCTGATTCCAAGCGCACTGATGCAGTCCATGGCATCCTTCGTTTCCCAGAATGTAGGAGCGGGAAAGCCGAAGCGTGCAAAGCAGTCCATGTTCACCGGAATCGGAGTCGGACTGCTATTCGGATGTTTGGTTTTTGTTCTGATTCTATTGAAGGGTGATGTACTTGCCAGCCTGTTCTCAACTGATGCAGCAGTTATCCAGAAAGGCTTTGAGTATCTGAAGGGCTTCGCGTCTGAAACAATTTTAACAGCAATTATGTTTAGTATGGTTGGTTATTTTAACGGAAATAACCAGACCTTATGGGTTATGTTTCAGGGATTGTTCCAGACACTTCTGGTGCGTCTTCCAATGTCATATTATATGAGCATTCAGCCTGCTGCCAGCCTGACAAAAATCGGTCTGGCAGCACCTGCCTCCACACTGGTAGGCATTTTGCTTAATGTAATTTTCTTTCTGTACTTCAACAAAAAAATCAATAACAGGCAATAAGTAAAAAAACAGTCCCCTGCGCAGTCTGTAAAATGTACTGCGTAGGGGACTTGTTTTGTGGCGGAGTTATTCTTATTACGCCCGTTCTGCTTTTTTTTCAGTTTCTGGTTTTTCCAAAAGCTTCTTAATACCCTGGATTGCAACCAGCACGCCAAGTATTAACAGTAATACTGCAAATATCAGCTGTAAAGAATTTCCAAGATCCAGACCTGTTGTTACAAATGCTTTGGAAAGCTTTACAATTGTCATTCCAAGTGCGGTAAAGGTAACTGCCATCATAAATACCATTGGTACCCAGAGCATCCAGCCCTGACGCTTGGTTTTCTTTAAAAATACGGCACAGGCTACCAGTGCCAGTACGGATAACAGCTGGTTTGCAGAACCAAACAGTGGCCAGATTTCTGCATATCCAACCTTTGTAAGCAGGTAAGCAAGTACAAGTGTAATGATGGTTGCAAAGTATTTGTTTGTTACCACTTTCTGGAATGGACTCATATTTTTCTCATCTGTGTCGGAATCAAGGAAAAATTCCTGGAAGGACAGACGTCCTACTCTGGCTACAGAATCAAGAGATGTAAGCGCAAATGCGGATACTGCAAGGTTGATCAGAGTGAACACAAGGGAGTGAGGCAAACCGATCACAGAAAGGAAGTTTGCAATCGCACCTGCGAAAATCTGTGGCTGGGTGGTAAGTCCCTGTGCAGCAGCCTCTCCTTTTCCAAATGATGCAACTGCGATCAATGCGATGATTGCAAGCATACTTTCCATAAGCATTGCACCAAAGGAAACCGGCAGCATGTTCTTTTCATTTTTGATCTGCTTGGAAGCAGTACCGGAAGATACCAGGGAATGGAAGCCGGAAACTGCACCACAGGCAATTGTTACAAATAAAATTGGGAACATGTACTGTCCATCTACATTAAAGCTTGTAAATGCCTGAAGATTACATGCCGGGTTCGCTGCAAATACACCGATAACAGCGCCCACGATCATGAAGATCAGCAGATAGCTGTTCAGATAATCACGTGGCTGAAGCAGCGCCCATACAGGAGCTACACTGGCGATCAGAATATATACAAAGATAATAATGTGCCAGGTTCCAAGGCTTACATACATTGGGAACTGCAGTCCCAGCACAATTGCTGCAACCAACAGCACAATTGCAAAAGCAGTATTTACCCATTTATTGAACTTTGTGTACTTCAGGAAAAATCCAAGTCCAACTGCTTCAAAAATGAATAACATGGAAGTTGTTGCAACAGCTCCGTTTGCCACTACCTTTGTCACTTCTCCTGCATCATTTGTGGCAAATCCGTTAAAGGTTCCGGCTACAACATCTGCGAATGCCGCAACAACCAGAATACAGAACAGCCAGCAGAATAAAAGGAATAATTTTTTTCCAAGTTTTCCAATGTACGCTTCAATAATGTATCCGATTGTACGTCCTTTGTTCTTTACAGAGGCATACATAGATGCAAAGTCCTGAACTGCTCCAAAGAACACACCACCGATCAGGATCCAAAGAAGTACCGGAAGCCATCCAAAAATGGCAGCCTGGATTGGTCCATTGATCGGGCCAGCACCGGCAATGGATGCGAACTGATGTCCAAATACTACATTGGTATCAGCCGGTACATAATCAACTCCATCCTCCATTTCGTAAGCCGGAGTTTTTGCTTTCGGGTCAATTCCCCATTTGTTCTGGAGGTAACGGCCATACAGAAGATAGGCGCCGCCCAGAACTACGATAGCGATTACCATCATCATAATTCCACTCATAATCTTTCTCCTCGTCTTTCATTTGTAGTCAAGTGGTTAATATATAAAAAACGCCCTTGCTATCCAATGGATAACAAAGGCGGAATTTCCGTGGTACCACTTTGTATTATCGTATCTATTACTAAATACGACCACTCATTGCTGTCTGTATAAACAGCTTCTTCTGTAACGTGAAGACTACGTCCCGGCTTACTGAAATTAGTTATTATTTTTTCAGCGGGATGCTCCCAGGTGATACCACAAAATACCTTCTGCCGCCTCTCACCAGTCTGCGGCTCTCTGTGTTCCGGTTATCTTTTGTAATTTGTCCTGTTCAATGCATTTCTCTTTATCTAACTAAAGTTTTACTACTTTTTTTAGAAAATTGCAATACATTTTTTGTATATATTATACGATTTTGTCAATCTGTTTTTGTGCATTTTCACCGACCGGTATCAGTATCTTCAGATCAAACCAATTCTCCTTTGTGTCAATGGAAACAGCGCCATCATATTTATTTACCGTATAGCGAATGCTTTTCAGTCCATAACCGTGGAATTCTTTGTCCCGCTTCGTTGTGATAAACGCTCCGCCCTGGTATTTCAGTTCGGTATCATAATAATTTTCAAACCGGAGAAGCAGAAAGTTTTTCTGTTTTGAAACACTGACGTGTATCAGCCTTTTTTCTTTATCCGGAATCTTCAATTCGCATTCAATGGCATTATCCAGTGCATTTCCAAAAATACTGCAGATATCCATAACGTCCATAAAATCCAGCAAGGCTCCATCTGCAACGCAGGTAAAGGTTATGTTATTCTTTGCGCAATAAAGACTCTTGGTAGTCAGCACAGTATCCAGCACTTTATTTCCTGTTTTGTTCTGACTTTCATATTTCTTTATATCTGCTTCCATTTTATCCAGAAATTCTTCTCGTTTTCCAGGATCAGCTTCACTTCTTAACACAGCAATCTGATGCTTCAGATCATGATACTTATAATTGATCAGCTCAATGCTTTCTTTTGACTGCTTGTATTGCGCATACTGATTCTGAAGCACATTCTGTACCGCCTCCAGTTCTTTTCTCACCCGAAGCTCACAGCACTGTATCAAATGTGCATATAGAATTGCAATTCCTGCAACATCTACTATAGTACGGATATTCCCTATTTCAAAAGAATATCTGCCTGTAAATGGCGTGTTCACATTCACATAACTCATATTGCTGACAGCAAATACGGCAATACTGATCAGGAGTCCGGAAAAATATTCCCTTCTGGTGATTTCCATCTGTCCATCCTTTGGCATATGAATATGAAGAATTTTGTACAATATCACTGCAATCACACCATAGATCAGAAGAATTGCCATTCCCTGCTGCCACCAGGACATCCATGCTTCTTTCCCTGTATAACACAGGATCTGCCACCCGGCAGAAGCCATAAATTCAGCTGCTACAAAAGCAATCATTCCAAAATATGCCGCATCAGTCAGCCTTATCTCACAGCAGCAAAAAACAAAAGCAACCATCAGAAAAACCGCAAATATCATACAGGGGATCCAGAAAATCAATCTTACCCCACCGGTGGAAATCAGAAATACGCTCTGTATTCCAAATGCACCTGCCACAAGACAGCCTGTTACAGCCGGTGAAAATCTTTTTTTGAAAGGCAAAATAAAAATCAGACAAGCCATCCACTCTGCAAGTGCCGTATAAAGTCTTGGAATATCGGGCAGATAATATTCTGTCATTTTATCACCTCTCCCCAATATCTGGTCAGGGCTTCCATGAATACCTTTCTTCGTGCACGGCTCAATGTCAGATTTTCTCCCTTCACCAAAGCACATCCATCCTGGATCCGTTCCACATGCTGGAGGTTGATCAGATATCCCTTATTTCCACGGCAGAAATTCATCTCCGCAAGCTTTTCCTCCATCTCCTTCATTTTCCCTGTTGTTTCATAGTTTCCCAGTATGGTATGGAGTATCAGAGTATGTCCCTGACTTTCAATATAATAAATATTTGCAACATTAATCCTGACCATGCCGCCTTTCATATTCACCATGATGATCTTCGTTTCCCGCTTTTTCATCCGGCTGATGGCACGGTTAAGCCGCTGGGAAAATGCGAAATAGGACACCGGCTTCAGTACATAATCCAGCGCATCCACTGCATATCCTCTGATCGCATATTGTGCCATATTGGTAATGAAAATGATCACAACCTCTGTGTCAATTTTGCGGATTTCTTCAGCTGCAGACATTCCGTCCATGAATTTCATTTCCACATCCATCAGAATAATATCGTACTGGGATTTATATTTATTTACAATCTGATCGCCGTCTGAATAGACTGTAATGTCAAACATCTCTTTGTTCTCTTCTTCATATTGATGCAGAAACTGCTGAAGCTGCTTTGCATACATTTCTTCGTCTTCCACAATTGCAATGCTGATCATGCCAGTCCTCCTTTTTTCCTGTTATTACGCCTCCTTTCATAATAAATAATTTTTCCTCACTCTGCAAGACAAAAATCGCATAAAAAAATCCCCCTTTTTTGCTCTGGAAATTTTACAGATTCCTCGCTCTGCTTATTCCAGATTTAAAAGGGGGACTTATGTCTCCAGATTACTGTTTAATTATTCGTTTACAGCCTGTTTTTTCTTTTTTCTCCAGCGTACAATTACAATTGTATCAACTACAATAAGAACAACTGCAAGAATCACGTCAATCATTACAAACAGTTTTGTCATATTGGTCATTCCGGTTGCCGGATTTCCATCTGCATAATATCCGCTGTTTGCTACTGTATAAAGGATATTTTTGCAAGCCTGACGCATTGCAAGAACTGCTGTTGCGCTCTCGTCTGTCAGTTTGTTGGACTCTGCACTGTTAAATCCAAGCATCAGATCATTTCCGTTTCTGATACAATGATCGGTGATCATGTAACCATAGGAACCGTCATAATCGGTTTCTACCATTCCAACAAATCCCCATTCTCCACGGAGCACGTTGTTCAAAAGCTCGTTGTTTGCACAGCTTGGTACTGTACCGATCCAGTTGAAGGAGGACATAACTGCCATTGCTTTTCCTTCAAAGCCCTTTGTTGCAAGCTCGAATGCTTTCAGATATCCTTCACGGATTGTCTGCTCGGAAGCAAATGTGAGAAGGAAAGAGCATCTGTTTGTTTCCTGATCATTTAATGCAAAATGCTTCATGTATGGATAAACACCCTTGGTGGCTGCTCCATTCATTTCATTTGCTGCCATGTATCCGGACAACAGACTGTCTTCTGAATAATATTCGAAGTTACGTCCTGCAAATGCTGTACGGTGGATGTTCATAGCCGGGCCGTACCATCCGTAGTTATCAGCATCTACATATTCCTGTCCCATAGAAACGCCGATTTCATTTGCAAGTTCTTTGTTCCAGGTCTGAGCCATAAGAACTTCAGATGGATAAGCAGTTCCATATGCCTTTGTGATGAAGTTGTTTAATCCGGCAGGTCCGTCACAGTCAGATGTGGCAATTTTACCTACTGATTTGATTTCTGCGGTCTGCCATCCACCAACATTGATCAGAGTAGCCATATCTTCGAAGCTGAGCTGGTCTAACAGCTTATCCCAGTCTGCATCGTCATAATCTTTTCCGGTAAGGTCAGCAAGCTGAAGTCCGTTGTCTGCTCCCATTGCCGGCATTTCATCAGAATCATTGTTATATTTGGTTCCATCGTAAATGCCAAATACATTCTCTTCTACGGCTGCCCTTGTCTCGTCGCTCATTACATAAGCATCCTCTTCCGGCACACCGCATGCTTTGTCATAATTTGCAAAACCGTCCTCACGGGAAAGCTGCTCAAAGTCGCCTCTCGCATAATCCTCAAACTGGTTTGTTGCAACAGTTTTGTCGGAAGAACGACCATCTTTGCTGTAATCAATATCTTCATCAACGGTGAACTTCTCTTCACTAAGAACTGTATGAGAGTCTGAACGAAGAGAAATTGTGTATTCGCCAGCCTCTAAGATATAACCGCCTCCGGAGATCTTAATACCTTCAGAATCATAGGAAGCCATATCTTCTTTGTTGATGGTAAAGGATTTTGTCTGGGATTCTCCTGGCTCAATAGAATCTGTTTTCTCGAAAGCGATCAAGTTTGCTGCTGCTTTCTCGATTCCACCGTTTGTGTAAGGTGCTGTGTAATAAATTTCCACAACATCTTTTCCAGCAACAGAGCCTGTGTTCTCTACCGTTACATCAAAGGTGACGGTATCTCCGTTATCCTTGAAATTCTCAATCTGTTTGTCAAAGGTTGTGTAGCTGAGTCCATATCCAAATGGATACTGTACCATATCCTCATACTTGATAAGACCCTCTTCAGCTGCTGTTTCATAGAATTTATATCCTACATAGATTCCCTCTGCATAGTTTACAAATCCCATGCTTCCTTCGTAAGCCGGATCATTTGCTGCGATCTGCTCTTTCAGATCTTCTACGTTTGTATAAGCATTCAGGCCCATATTATTGTAGTATGGAGTCTCTGTCAGATCCTTTACAAAGGTATCTACTGTTTTTCCAGATGGGTTTACAGAACCATTGATGATCTCGCCCAGTGCTTCGAAGCCAGTTGCACCTGCTCCAGGAGCAAAGATAACCGCACCGATCTGCTCATATTTGTCTACCCAGTCCAGTTCCATTGCATTATTTGCGTTTACAACTACAATAACATTGTCAAACTGGGAGCATACTGTATCCAGCATATCTTCCTCTGTATTGGAAAGCTCAAGATAGCTTTCTCCCTCGTCGAAGTCATCATAGTCTCCATTGTTTGTGTAACTTCCTTTTACATATCCGTAATTGTCTGGGGAAACAGATACTTCTTCTGCTTTCTTTGCATAGCTTCCATCAATTACAGATTTCATGTCGGTTGGAAGGTCTGCACCCTCTCCGCCGGAACGTCCAATTACAACTACAGCTGTGTCAGAATACTCTTTTGCTTCGTCCATCAGGCTGTCTGTGTAATACTCCTTAGTCGGCTCAGGCAGTGTCCAGTCCTGCTGCGCCATGGCAATTGTAGGACGGTCAGCTCTGTAGTCAGTATACATCTTGGTAAGAGACTCGTTTGTCTCATATCCGGCATCCTTTAAGGACTGCAGGATACCGATTGCTGTGGAGGAATCAGAAGATCCTGATCCTGTTCCGCCAAACAGCGGGTTTGTAGAATCCCAGCCGAATACATTCAGTTTCTTTGTATCTGAGGAAAGAGGTAAGATACCATCGTTTTTCAGTAACACCATTCCTTCTTCAGCAACCTTCTGAATGGTTGCACGGCTCTGGTCTGTAGTCTCTTGTGCAAGTACTACTTTCTTTGCGTTTAAAACACTTGATACGTTGTTGTACATCGGTCCGTAGCAGATTACATTTACAAGCACTGCAACAATTGCAATAAATGCAATGGCAGCCTGCCAGCGGATCACATGACGGAATCCCTTTTGGGCTTTATGAGCCACAACCATTACTACGATCATCACAACAAGTAAAGCAAGGATTGCGATAACATAGCCGATCAGCTTCTCAATATAGGATGTAAGGTCAGCCTGACTTACACCGAGACTGCTGAAAACCGGGCTCAGTAAGTTTACTAAAAATCCTGTCATAATCATTTCCTCCCTTTGTTATTTTCAGGAGTATTCTATCAGATTTCAGCAGATTCTGTTGTATTTTACATAAACGGTTCTTTTTTTACATAAACGGTTCTTTTTTTTACATAAACGGTAGTTTTTATGGCATTCGTTTTATTAATCCATTCGGAAACACTTGGTGTAAAAGTCAATAATCCGACCTGCTTTTTAAAATGTTCAGATTGGGACACTTTAAATTGCTACATCTTGTACATTAATTATCCTATTCTGGCAGGCTACTTTCCAAACAGAGCCGTCCCCACCCGATTAAGTCATTTGGCAACTTTTCCGATCCTTGCAAGGCTTTTGCACCACGACGGAGATAGGCTTTTAGTTTTTCGCCATAGAGGTAGGGATCTTTTCGGCGGGTGATTCCCCATTCCATAAGGAGGGCGGCTGCACCGGTAACGAAAGGCGTGGAAAAGGAAGTGCCAGTGAAGGATGCATAGCCTCCACCAGAGCGGGGAGCATAGATATCAACACCGGGAGCGACAAGGTCGGGTTTTGGATAGGGGAGGGCACGACAGCCGCGGCCAGAGAAATCAGCATAGGTATTTTGACGGGCGTCGTAGGCGCCGACGCTGATCACGCGTCTGGCAGTGGCAGGGATTGTGAGGGTTCCCTGAGGACGTGGAAGATAGAAGGCTGTGCCTGGGTTTAGCGTTTTGCCACCTGGAAGCCACAGGAAATATTCCCCGTTTTTTATATTTCTTGCTGCTAAGATTATTTTCCACACACCGCTGTCTACATAGGGTCTTTTCCTATCCCGCGCCAGAAAATCCACATAAATCTCCTGCGTCACATGATATGGTGCCGGTTTTCCATAATAAATCAGAAGTTCCGTATTTCCCGCCTGCCAACGCTGGGCGCCCAGTGTTTCAAAAAGGGGGCCAACACGCTCCCCGGCTGGATTTTCCAGATAGATTTCCATCTCATCTTCGTAATTTTTCCAAAGCTGCACATTTAAGGTAGGCTCAAAGGCACCAACCCCAAGTTCAATTTCCTGGATTTCACCTGGCGAAAGCTTTCCTCCGGTATGCAGAGCATCATTTCCATTGTTGCCCATTCCTACACAGATCACATTTTTCCCCATGCCGGACACATTGTCCAGGTAAGTTTCCAGCAGAGAATCGCCTCTGTGTGAGCCATAATTATTTCCAAAGCTTAAATTGATCGCAATTGATCTTCCAAGCCGTATGGCCTGCCGAACCAGATAATCCACGCCTTGCATCAGCTCTGTAGTTCTTGGAAAAGAATCCTGTCTTGGAATTCCCATTTTTACAACCAGAAGGTCACTTTCATATGCCACACCCCGGTTCACTGCCCCACGGGAAAAATCGCTGCCAGCTGCCACTCCAAGCACAGCGGTTCCATGACCGCTTACATCTTCAGACGGAACAAGGCGCCGCCCCTCCTGCACAGAGAGGGACAACGCCTCATTGATTTCCTCATTGGTATATTCAGTTCCTGTTGCATAGCCCTCCGGGGGATTACCGGGAATGCTCTGATCCCACAAACGCAGAATCCTGGACTTTCCATCTGCTGTAAGAAATGCAGGATGCCTGTAATCCACCCCGGAATCCACAATTCCGATCAACACGCCGCGCCCTGTCAGCTGCAGATTCCCCGGTTCATCGCGCTGTACCTGGGTAATACAGCTTGCCTCTTTTGAAAAAAGATCTTCAAAATACAGACGGGTGGGCTTTTCTATAAATTCTATCTGGGGACGTCGGGAATATTCTTCCAGCATACTTTCAGGAAGCGTCACAATGGCATACCCGCCAAGGAGAGGAACCACGGAAATTCCGGATCCACCAAGCAACGCCTCAACAGAATCACCCATTTCACTATACTTCACAATAATTTCCCACTTTCGTGTCTGCTTCTCATACCCCACATTCAGATTTCGGGATTTCTCTCTTTCCTCTTCTGTGGCATCCAGCGCAAGGTTCAAAAGATTATCCAGCTTCTGATCTGGCATATTTCCTCCATTTTGCAGCATATGCATACTCAGAATATACTTATCTTTAATTTACGCCAACCCGTTTTAAATAATACCTCAGCCTTCCTATTATATTTCAGAGCGTGTTTGAAAATCATTTCCACCATCTGTACTCCCTGCTTTATGGAATTTTTTTGCAGAAAGCCTTTTTCAAACACGTTCTAAACCCTCTGTAGATTTTCAAATACCAGTTATTTTTCCTCTACTTTCACCTTTTTCAGCAGAAAAATCATCACCAGCAGCACCACTGGGAAAATCAGTCCTACGCCCATACCCACGCGGATATTATCTCCTGCATTCTGTGTGACACGGCCCACGATTCCAGGGCCTATGCTGCCTCCAAGGTCTCCTGCCATGGCAAGAAGGGCAAACATGGCGGTTCCGCCGGCTGGAAATTTCTTAGAGGAAATACTGATGGTACCAGGCCACATGATTCCAACGGAAAATCCACAGACAATACAGCCGATCAGTCCTGCTGCCGGATTGGAGGACAGAGATGCAAGAAGATAGCAGAATACGCATAAAATTCCGGAGCCTGCCATAAATTTCATCAAGTCCATTTTATCTCCGTATTTTCCAAAGATCATACGGCTGATTCCCATCGTAATGGCAAACATGCAGGGACCGGCCAGGTCTCCGATGGTCTTTGACAGTCCAAGTGCCGCCTCTGCATAGGCAGATGCCCACTGGGACATGGACAGCTCTGATGCCCCTGAACACACCATCAGACACACGGCAATCCAGAACACAGGCTTACGAAACAGTTCCCTGATTTTCATACCTTCCCCTTCATCCACCAGATGTTCGATGGGACAGGTGGCAAAGTTGTAAACATTAACGGCCGGAACGATTGCCCACAAAACTGCCAGCCACTTCCAGCTGTCCATTCCAAAAACTGCGAAAAACAGGGTGGAAACTGCAATGGTTCCCACAGAGCCCCAGCAGTAGAAGGAATGAAGAAGACTCATGGTCGCTTCTTTATTTTTGAAAGGACATGCTTCCATAATAGGACTGCACAGCACTTCAATCAGTCCGCTTCCAACAGCATAAACAATAACACTGATGATAATTCCCATAAAAGGATCTGGCAAAAGCTCCGGAAGAAATGCCAGCCCCACCAGTCCTAAAGCGGAACTGATCTCAGAGGTTACAATGCACACGCGATATCCGATTTTGTCCACAAATCGGGCACAAAACAAGTCAACCAGCAGCTGGGTAAAGAAAAAGCAGGTGGAGATCAGTGCAATATTTCCAAGGGAAATATGATAATCTGTGTGAAATTTCAGAAACAGCAAAGGTGCAAAATTTGCTGCTATAGCCTGGGTGATAAAGCCCATATAACAGGCTCGTTTGGTTTTCTGGTAATTTGGCATGATTGGTTCTCCTTTTTTTCTTCTTTAAAGAAGATTTTTGTCTTATTGGATTATATTATATTTAAATGTGTTTTTCATTGGATTATTTCTGATTTTTATTGTATAATATCGTAAAAACATTAATTTTCTATTTTTTCGGGGCACTTCCCAGAGCGGTTCGAAAAAGGTTTTCTGCAAAATATACCGCAAAGTGGGACGAGCAGATTGCGGGAATGATTTTCAAACAGGCTCCAGGTCTCGATTTGAGGATAAACAAGATATGAAAGAAACCAACGTATATACCAAAATTATTACCGACGAAAATTTAATGGAGACCATTCCCCATGGAAGCCAGGACTATCCCTTTCGCTACTATTATGAGCATTTAGCCCAATTTGATTTTAACTGCATAGACTGGCACTGGCATACGGAGCTGGAATTTGTGTATATTCAATCCGGAACCGTAACTGCATGGATTGGGGAAAAACAGCTGGAGCTGCCAGCTGACAGCGGCATTTTTATTAATTCCAAATTACTTCACCGTTTTTCCTCTCCTGTGGATGCTGTCATCCCAAACTTTCTCTGCATGCCCTCTTTCCTTGCAGCTACAGACAGCTATATCTACCAGAACTATGTAAAGCCTATCGTTACATCGAATATTCCTTTTTGGATTTTTTGCAGAGAGATTTCCTGGCAGGCCAGAGTTCTCGATCTTATGAAGCAGATTTTTTCTGCGCAGACTTCCGGTTCTTCCTGCCATCTTCTGACCTCTGCCCTTATGCAGCAGCTCTGGCTGGAAATATACGAACATACAGACCTTTCCACTTCACCGGAAATCACTGGACAGTTCTCTGTAAACCGCGCAAGGCTCCAGCTGATGATGCAGTTTATTCACGAAAATTACAGAAAAAATCTTTCCTTGGATGAGATTGCTGCACAGTCTATGATCAGCAAAAGCTCTGCCTTAAACCTTTTTCGGCGCTATCTTTACATCACGCCGGTCAATTATCTCATAAACTATCGGCTGAAACAGGCTGCCCTTCTGCTCTCCCATACAGAGAAAAAAGTCAGCACCATTTCAGCCGAAACCGGTTTTCACAATGTAGATTATTTTTGCAGAACTTTCAAAAAGCACTACCAGGTGACACCTGGGGAATATCGGAAAGAAAAGTGGGATAAATAGCTGTTATTTGTTATTTTTACATTTCGCATTCAGTGCATTCACAACAGCGTCATAAAGCGGTTTCGCCTGCGGTGCAGCCCCAAGCAGCTCTGCCACTTCATAAACACCATATGCGGTTGCATACAAGCGGACTTTCTTTACCTTTTTATCAAGTACAAATGTCTTTCCAAATACCGGGAACGTGTGATCAAGGTAACAGAATCCTTATTCTCCCAGAGACACAGTCTGGCTCATGAGTGGTCACCTCCATCTGGTAATTTATTTAAACTCAGTTTAGCATGTTGCCATATGTAAAACAAGTTAGATCGTCACATAAAGATAATTGAACACCAGCTTTCTCTGATACTCATAATACTTCGCCTTTTTCTTGATCATTTCCATTACAGCACGGTCAACCTCGTCACCGCGAAGGTCGAAGGGATTGTAGGAATTGACATTATCCCGGATCCGCAGGATGCATTCACCGTTGTTGTCCATTACTTTTACGGATACATAATATTTCTTATCTGTTTCGCCGATACCAAATTTCATAATATTCAGAAGCAGCTCCTCCACGATCAGATGGATAAAGAAGGACTGTTTAAAATCAAGTTCCCATTCATCGCACAACCCTTCCAGATTCTGGGACATTTTTTCCATACTGCCTTCCTCGATGGGATAATATTCCTCAAAAACCCGGTTGGTAAAACTGTATTTTTCTTTTATGTAATCTTTTATTTTTCCAAATATCTGTATTGCAAAAACCAGCAGCAGGCAAACTCCCTCACTTATTACATACACAAGCGCAAGCCCTACGATTCCCTTTTTATCGATCAGAAAAAATCCAGCCGCCAGCATGAGAACAAAGTTGCGTAAAACAGATAACCCGGAAGCATATCTTGTCTTTCCTATTGTTTGCCAGAAGGACGTGGTTACCACATTCACTCCTGCCAGAGCCACGCTTAATGCATAAATACGAAATGCAGTCGCTGCTGTTTCCAGTGCCGGACCATCATTCAGACCGAAGAATATCAGTATATTTTTTGCCCCGGCTGCAAAAAACAATGCCATAATCATTCCTGCTGCTGCAACAATCCGCAGTCCATCGTGATACACCGCCAGCATTCCTTTCCAGTCCTTCTCTCCGCCTAAAATGGAGATAACCGTAGAAGCAGCAGCTCCGGCACCGTCAAACATAGCCCCCGGAATGGTACTCATGGTATAAATAACACCAAATACAGCCACAGAAAAAGTGCCATTTTCTGAGTTTCCCTTTAACAGCATAGTATTAAACACCAGCATAACCACCGCCTGAAAAATAAATGCAGAGCCTACGCCAAATCCATTTTCCACATATTCTTTGATCTCATTTCCTGTAGGAATGTGAAAATGAAAGCTTAAAAGCGCCTGCTTGTTCCAAAAATGAGTAAGCAGAATCAGAGTTCCTACTGTTTCCGCAATACATAAAGACGCCGAAGCCCCAACAAGTCCCCAGTTCAGCACTTTCATAAACAGCAGATCCAGGCTTAAATTGGTAACAATAACGCCAGCGGAAGAAATGGCAGCCAGCTTTGGTGCTCCGTCTGTACGCACTGCTATGGAAAGAATATTATACACTACATAAATCGGGGCAAAAGCAAATACCACAGTCAGATACTGCAGTGCCTGTGGCAAAAGCTCCGGTGTGGCACCAAGCAGACTGCATAATGCGCTGCGAAATACGAGCGATGCTGCTGCAAAAAGCACACCTGTTATCAGTCCTGCACTTAATACGGAGCCGAAAACCCGATTTGCACCTTTCAGATCTGCTTCACCAAGTTTTTTCCCAATTAAGACGCCTGCACCGCCGCCTAAGGTGATTCCCATAAGTAGATAAAGCAGAAATACCGGTGTTGCAATGTTCGCCACAGCCAGGCCGGTACTGCCTATAAAATTTCCTACCAGAGTAGCATCCACAAGGGTGGATACGGTAACCCCAAGAGAAGAACATACTCCCCAGAATAAAAAGGTTCTGTATGCACTTTTTGCATAGTTTGTTTCCATATAATTTTCCTCCTGCCCATCACTTCCCAATAATAAAATTATATCGTTCATTTCTGTTTAAAACAATACTATTTTTATATGAAAGTCAGCTGTTCCGCGCCTATGGCACTCCCACAGCTGCCGACCGCATTCGTAATCCGGGCTATCGCCCTACTTA
Source organism: Blautia faecis (assembly GCF_027662325.1). Taxonomy (NCBI): domain Bacteria; kingdom Bacillati; phylum Bacillota; class Clostridia; order Lachnospirales; family Lachnospiraceae; genus Blautia; species Blautia faecis. The sequence continues at coordinate 90,803 of NZ_JAQDKY010000007.1, forward strand.
CTCATACGGTCTAGCCCGTCCGATACCCAAGAATTCGCTGATGCAAGCATGGCTCATTCTTGGTTGCCGTCCAGGACTTTCATAGCAAGTAAAAAAACGAGCCATCCTCCACAAACGCAGATTCCTGCATTCATGGTTCGGACGGCCCGTGTAATTTTACCGAATAAAGTAAGTCCCCTGCTGGGGTTGCGAATATCCGCTTGACTTTTTAGATTTCAGCTAATTTCAGCAGATCCGGAATCTTGGACTCCCAGCCAAGTGCCATGATATGAACACCCTGGCAGTATGGCTTGCACTCTTTGATAATACGTGCAGCGATCTCAACACCGGTAATTCCAGCTTTTGTCTTTTCTTTGTCAGCCTTCAGTTCCTCAATCATCTCATCCGGAACATGAATGCCGGCAACATTGTTATTCATGAATTTCGCCATTCCAGCGGACTTCGGAATAATAATTCCAACCTGTACAGGTTTTCCGAACTGTTTTGCTTTTTCCATAAATTTGATAAATTTCTCCGGCTCAAATACAGCCTGTGTCTGGAAATAATCAGCACCAGCAGCAACCTTTCTCTCCATCTTTGCAAGCTGTGCATCGACAGAATCACTGCATGGAGAAACAACAGCACCCTTGGAGAATTTCGGAGGCTCTCCAACAAGCTGGTTTCCACCAAGATCTACGCCAGACTCCAGAAGCTTCACTGTGTGAAGAAGAGATACGGAATCAAGGTCGAATACCGGTTTTGCCTGAGGATGATCGCCCATTTTAGTATGATCACCGGTAAGACAGAGAATATTGTCAATACCAAACATAGCTGCGCTGAGAAGGTCAGACTCCAGAGCGATACGGTTTCTGTCACGGCATGCAAGCTGGAAGATCGGATTCATGCCTGCATCTTTGAGAACCTTACACATTGCAAGAGATCCAAGACGCATAACAGAAGACTGGTTATCTGTTACGTTAACTGCATGAACACCTGTAAGGTATGTTTTGGCTTCTTCTACCAGCTCATCTACATGGATTCCTTTCGGCGGTCCTACTTCTGCTGAAACTGCAAATTCACCACGATCGAATAATTCTTTCATTTTCATATTATATTTGCTCCAATCATTAAAAATTTAGGATTAACCTTTTATTTCACTTCATCATCTGTAGCAAAATTGTGGATCTGTGTCGGGCATTTCAGCACATCAAGGCGTCCAATCTCTTTCAGGCGTCTGTAAATACGCTCCCATCCACACTCCATTTCGCTGTCCACTTCGCATTTTCCATTCTTGGAACCGCCGCACTGACCATTCACAAGGCTCTTGGAACATGCTGTGATCGGGCAGATTCCACCTGTCAGATTCAGATAACACTCACCGCACTGATCGCATTTATATTCTAATGGTGTCACTCCCTGGAAACCAGGTACCGGATATGTATCACAGGCAGCACAGACCATCTTATCTTCCAGATATTCAGAAATTGTCTGCACGCCAACACCACAGGAAAATACAAGAACCAGATCTGCTTCCTGAATTTTGCTCATATGTTTCTGAATACGCAGCTCCATGTTCTCCGGATTACAAATATAATCAGTAGTCATAATTCCTGTCACATTTCCTTCAGCGGAAAGCTCCTTCTGAAGTTCAACAGCTTCTTTTTCCGGAAAATGAACCTCTTTACATCCATGACAGTTAATAATGAAAACTTTTTTTCCGGCTGTCAGTGATGTGATTGCTTCTTTTGCTTTTAACTGGGTAATCAACATATCACTTCATCCCCCTTACTGCATTTTTTCCGGCTTTAATACTGTCGATGATCGGAATCTTGGAAGAACAGATATACTGACAGCATCTGCACTCAACACAATCCATAACATTCATGTCCTTCATGCCCTGCCAGTTCTCGTCTTTGGCATATTTTACAAAGTACAGCGGAGACAGCTCCATCGGACAGACATCTACACAGCGTCCGCATTTGATACATGGCTGCTCTTTGGTCTCATCTGTATCAATTGCAATGATACCGTTGGAGCCTTTCATCATAGGTACATCCAGTGTATTCAGAGGGAATCCCATCATAGGTCCACCCATCTTAACCAGAACATCCTCATCTGTAAATCCACCGCAGTAGTCGATCAGCTCTCTTACACTTGTACCAATTTTGATGATAAAGTTTCCAGGATTCTTGATCTTCTCGCCTGTAACAGTGGCAACACGCTCAATCAGAGGCATTCCTGTCTGGATTGCGTCTGAAATTGCCTTTACTGTACTGATATTATCTACTACAACACCAACATCTGCCGGAAGACCGCCGCTTGGAACAATTCTGCCCATAACACGCTTGATCAGAGTTTTCTCAGCGCCCTGTGGGTATTTGGTTCTGGCAACAAATACTTCCATATCTCCGATATTGGCAACTTTTTCCTGCATTAATTCAATGGCATCCTGCTTGTTATCCTCAATAACAATGATACCCTTCTGGGCACCGGTTGTCTTAAGAACTGCTCGCAGACCAAAAATAATATCATCTGCATACTCAAGAAGTACTCTGTGATCGGCTGTCAAAAGCGGTTCACATTCGCATCCATTGAGAAGGATGGTATCAACTGGTTTCGCCGGTTTCAGCTTGACACAGGTCGGGAAACCTGCACCACCCATACCAACGATTCCTGCTTCACGAATGATATCAATGATTTCATCCGGAGTAAGCTTGTCAAGGTCTCCATGTGGCTGTACGGATTCGTGCAGAGTATTTTTTCCATCCGATTCAATAACAACAGCCATCACTTCACTACCTCTTGTGCCGTGCATACGAGGTTCAACAGCAACTACTGTTCCGCTTACGCTGGAATGTACAGGAGCGCTGATGAATCCGGCAGCTTCGCCGATCTTCTGACCGACTTTTACTGTATCACCAACCTGAACGATGGGATTCGCCGGAGCACCCAGATGCTGAGACATGGAAATTACAACCGTCTTCGGATCCGGGAACTTCTTAAGAGCAATGTGCTCACTGAATTCCTTGCGCTCTGACGGATGAACACCACCATAATAACCATCCAGTCTGTTTTCTCTGATTGATTTCACATAATCATTGATCACCTTGAAATTAACCTTGGAGAAATCACGAACCTGTACGGGCTGATTAAGGAATTCTTCCAGACGTCCCTGTTTCGCCAGTCTCTGGTAAATTTTCTCCCATGCACAGTCCTTATTGGGATCTACTTCGCACTTTCCATTCTTTGCTCCTCCACACTGACCATTCACAAGACTCTTGGAACAGTCAACGATGGGACAGACACCACCGGTAATATTCAGATAACACTGTGCACATGCATCACAGCTCTTCTTGGTAAGTGCCATGCCATGATGACCTCTGTAGTTAAGGGTATTGCTTGCAGCAACAACCGGCTTACCTGCCAGATCCGCAACAGTCTGAATACCAAGACCACAGGAAATTACTACCACATTCTCTGTTCCTTCCGGAAGCAGATCCTGCAATTTTCTTTCTGTATGCATTTTGTTGCATAAGAAATCAACTTTCGCACTACCTGTGACAGTCTTTCCCTGCTCCTTTGCAAACTTCAGGAATTCATCGCAATCCGGTTCCTCAACCGTCTCAAATTCCTTAAAGCACTTATTACAGGCAATCACAAACAGGTTGTCCTTGCCGTTCAGCACTGATGCAAGCTCATCACTGCTTTTCAGCTTGTACTTAGTATAATTTTCCAATTGCTCACCTTCCTTATAATAGAAATTATATTCTTATACTATCTGTTCTTATCCGTTCCCTCCACAAAAAAACTTATAAAAGCAGATAAATAAGTTACTGTTTTTTTCCTATATAATATAACATAAACTGACTATTTTATCCAGACTTTGTAACTATTCTTAACCATACTGTTTTTATTTTTTACAAAATCATTCCTGGATGTGTTATAATTGGGATATCTGTTGAATAACCGTTAATAAAGATACTTATGAGGTGTAATATTTATGAGATACAAAGATGAATTCCATATCGCATCCACAGCGGTTCTGCTTAGTATGGCTATGTTTGGAATTTCCGTAGTGGTTCCCAAGGAGAGCCGTGTTCCCACAGCCAAGACCACTTTGACAGAAGCACCGGAAACTGCAGCTGAACAGGCTGAACAGGCTGAATTTCCGATTTACAGCCAGGACAGCAACTATGACAGTTCTTACGATAGCAGCCAGAACGATACTTCTTATGACAGCAGCCAGGTAGACGGCAGCTATGATAATTCAGATACGGATTCCTCTGACAGTGGTCAGATTACTTATCCTACAGAAGATTCCGAAGACAGTTCAGGAAGCGACACTACCGATAATACCGATATTCCTGATTATACAGAGGATCCTTCAGAGGACTACGGAACAGAAGACAGCGGAGACCTTGATTATACAGAGGATGGCTCTGGTACCGGTTCCGATAATAGAGACAGCTCATCCGATACTTCCGGTCAGGATATTGAATACTATGAATAACAAAATCCCCGAAAATTTCGGGGATTTTGTTTTACCTGATCTTATTCAAAAATCCAAATGGTTCCTTATCTTCCAGAAAATGCATCAGCATATATGCCGTCATGATCGCTACATTCTCTTCCTTCAGAATCCGCTTCACTTCCTCGCGGTCCGCCAGAATCACTTCAATCTCTTCCGTATCTTCCTGTGCCTTGGAACTGATTTCGCCGCTGGCATATCCATATACAGTCGCACAAGACTCGTCTGTCATTCCTACAGTAGTGAAATAGGGCTTCTGGTAAGCTTCTGCTACCGGAATGGGATCAAGCTTCAGTCCGGTTTCCTCGTACATTTCACGAATTGCGCCTTCATGGTAATTCTCATCTGGCTCTACCAGACCAGCTGGAAATTCATAAATATAATCGCCTAATGTATAACGATATTGGCGAATCAACACCACTTTGTCATGTTTTTCGCCATAAATGCTATAAATGATCACACCGTCCGGATTGTTCTTATGTGTTACCATTTTCAGGCTGTCTACATCTTTTGCACGGGAAGACACAAAATAGTTTACCGGGGTATTGTGCACACTGGTGGCTTTTACATTATAAAGGTTTACATAACGATTATCTGTCTGTTTGGTAATGCTGTTGATTTTTCCCATAGGAACCTCTTTTCGTCAGTTCTTGCTGTTCTGGTCAGAGGTCTCGCTAGAGCGTGTTTGAAAAAGGCTTTCTGCAAGATATGCGTCACAATTTGTGGGAGATTTTGTCCGGATAAGGGCGTCGTAACGGCTACGGCAACCGAATTCGGGCAAAATATACCGCAAAGTGGGGCGTGCAGATTGCGGGAATGATTTTTCAAACAGGCTCTAGATCTCACCAAGGAACAGAGAATCAGTCACCGCGAAGAATCACACGGATTCTTTTATAAATAAAGAACACGATCACTGAGGTTAATGTGTATTTGAATAAATTGAATGGTACAAGGATCATAATTGCAAAAGTAAGAAGGTTGGTTACACCGCTGTGTACTGCTGCACCCATTTCAATAAATGCCTGTACCGGCATTCCAAATGCTTTTCCGTATGCCGGAAGAAGTACAAATGCGTTTACAAAGCATGCAAGCACTGTGGTAAGAATTACACCTGCTGCCATACCTGCCACTGCGTGTGTTCTTGTCTTCTTATGCTGATAACGATAAATCAGTCCGGCTGGAACTACATAAGAACAGCCAAAGAGGAAGTTTGCCACATCACCAACGCCTGCTGTCATAGTTCCCTTGGTTACCAGATGTACCAGAATCTTCACCAGTTCAATCAGTATACCTGCTACAGGTCCCATTGCAAAAGAACCGATCAGTGCTGGAATCTCAGAGAAATCCAACTGATAAAAGGACGGTGCCAGAAATGGCAGCGGTACCTCAAAATTCATCAACACACCTGCCACAGCACCTAACATCGCTACCTGGGCAATGGTTCTGGTACGGCTTCGCTCCATTACGTTTCCATTTTTGATTACTTGTTCGCTCATACTCATTGCTCCTTAAATTATAATATTTAAAGAAAATTTCTGCAAGTATGGGATTAAAATGTTACCAGTAAACAGTAACGGTTACTGTTCACTGGTAACGTTCCGCGAGGTGTTTTTTGTGAACAAAGTTCACAGAAAACCCGAGAATTGGCACGCGAAATCATGCGAATGCATGATTTCTGTGCATCGCGAAGCGTGTTACTGTGAACGGAGTGAACAGTAACCAGTAACGTTAAAATCACCACATAAAAAGCCCCGGAATCTCTTCCGGGGCAATGAGCACGTACAAAAAAATCAACCGATCTAAATATTCTGCGCGTTCTTCTCTCATCCAGACTTTACTGTCGGTTTTGGAATTTCACCAAATCAGCCGCCAAAGCGGGTCGCGGACTATACCGCCGGTAGGGAATTTCGATTTCCAAGGATTTCGATCACCCTGCCCCGAAGAAATTTTCTTTTCATGGTGGATTATACAATAGAAATAAGATAATTTCAATAGGAAATCTATTTGTACATCTATTTCATATTTTCTATTATATATCTATTATCATTTGTCTTTATTTGTCTCCACCACATGTACATCCATCTGCGGATACGGAATGGAAATTCCGTTGGCATCAAAAGATTCTTTGATTTTCTCATTGAGGCGCCATTTGATCTTCCAGTATTTATCGGTAGGCACCCAGACGCGAAGGCCCATGACTACGGCACTGTCAGCAAGTTCGTCTACAAAGACCAGCATGTCTTTGTCCGATTTGGTTCCGGGATCTTCCTGTAAAATGTGCTGCAAAAGCTTTTTTGCTTTCTTAATATCGGAATCATAGGAAATTTCCACTTTGATTTCCAGGTTACGCAAATTCTGCGCAGTTACATTGATAATGGTGCTGTTGGATAATTTTCCATTTGGAATGATTACGTGCTTATTGTCAATGGTGATCAGGGTCGTATAGAACATCTCAACCTTATATACGGTTCCCTCCGTTCCACCAGCCTGATCCTGTATAATATAATCTCCTACCTGAAAGGGCTTAAACAAAAGCAGCATAACACCGCCAGACAGATTCTCCAGACCGCCCTGCAAAGCAAGACCAATGGTAACGCCGGCAGTTCCCAGAAGAGCTGCTACGGAAGATTCCTTCACACCGAAATTAGTAGCTATATTAAAAATCAGAATCAGATACAGCAAAAATTTTCCAAAAGAACAGATGAACTGGGCAACCCCCATGTCTATGCCGGCCTTTTCCATGGAACGCTTCGCAACCTTCAGCAGCCACTTGATCAGCTTTGTTCCCACATAAAACGCTACAATAGAAAGAACCACTTTCATTCCGAAGCTGATCAAATCCGGAATATGACCGTTAAAGTAAGCCTTGATCTGATCCCAGTTGGAGTTTACTTTATCCACTGTTTCCTGGACAGTCTCCTGAACTGCATTTTCTATAACCTGTCCTTCCAAATTCCCATCTCCTTTTTTTCAGTCCTTTCCCACAAACAACTCTGTCCCTTATTATCCAAAAACTATTTCGTCCACTCCGCTCAAAATCGCAAAAGCGGCAGGAACTAATACCCATTTAAAACAGGGCAATCTGCCCTGTTTTCCACCGGAAATTCATTTTGGGAACAAATTATCCACCGCCTACTGCAAAACTCTCCACAGTATCAACTGCGCTGCCAGAATTAACGGCACACCCAGGCGAAATTTCCACTTTCTGGTTTTATGATGAAAAAACTGCATTCCAAGAAGAGCCCCAGCGGAACCGCCAATGGCAGCCACCGCAAGAAGCTGAGCCTCCGGGATGCGCCACTGTTTCCGGATGGCTTTCTGTTTATCGATGCCATACATCCCGAATGCTGCAATATTAACGAAAACCAGATATACAACAAGCATATTTTCTAACATTTTAATCCAACTCTCTAATTTCCCTGCCAAACACGCTATAAAGCGTGTTTGAAAAAGGCTTTCTACAAGGCAATGGCAAGAGAAGAGAAATAATGTTTTCCCTCTTCTCTTTATTTATTTAATCCCTTCATAGAAAGGCTGATCCGGTTCTTCTTCTCATCCACACCGAGAACACGAACCTCCACAACATCTCCGACGCTTACAGCTTCCAACGGATGTTTGATAAATTTTTCACTCATCTGGGAAATATGAACAAGTCCGTCCTGATGAACTCCGATATCAACGAAAGCTCCGAAATCGATTACGTTGCGGACAGTTCCTTTCAGGATCATACCCTCTTTCAGATCCTTAATATCCAGTACGTCTGTGCGGAGAATCGGCTTCGGCATCTCATCACGCGGATCTCGTGCCGGTTTCTCCAGCTCTTTTACAATATCCCGAAGAGTAATCTCTCCAATTTCCAGTTCATCTGCAGTCTTCTTGTAATCCCTGATCTGTCTGGAAAGTCCGGCAAGCTTGCCTCCTGCAATATCCTCAGCGGAATATCCCAGTTTCTCAAGAAGCCTGGAAGCCGCCTCATAGCTCTCCGGGTGAACGCTTGTCGCGTCGAGAGGATTGGAGCCGCCTGTAATACGCATGAAACCAGCACATTGCTCGAATGCTTTCGGACCAAGCTTCGCAACCTTCAGAAGATCTTTTCGGCTTGTGAAACGGCCATTCTCCTCACGGTAAACTACAATGTTCTTCGCAATAGCCTTGGAAACACCGGAAATATACTCAAGAAGGGAAGCCGAAGCAGTATTTAAATCCACACCTACTTTATTTACAGAATCCTCAACCACACCTGTCAGAGCCTCGCCAAGCTTCTTCTGGTTCATATCATGCTGATACTGCCCTACACCAATGGATTTCGGATCGATCTTAACCAGCTCAGCCAACGGATCCTGCACACGTCTTGCAATGGATGTGGCACTTCTCTGTCCTACATCAAAATTGGGAAATTCATCTGTAGCAAGCTTGCTTGCAGAGTAAACAGAAGCACCCGCCTCATTTGTAATTACATACTGAACCTTCGCTTCCGGAATTTCCTTCAGCATATCAACAATCACCTGCTCAGACTCTCTGGAAGCAGTACCATTTCCAACAGAAATCAGGGAAATACCATACTTCTTGATCATAGCTTCTACCGTATCCTTCGCAGCGCGAATCTTCTTCTCGTTAGTAGGGGCAGTTGGATAAACAACTGTGGTATCCAGAACTTTTCCAGTAGAATCTACAACAGCCAGCTTACAGCCTGTACGGAAAGCCGGATCCCATCCAAGGACAGTCTGTCCGGCGATTGGAGGCTGCATGAGAAGCTGCTCCAGATTTTTTCCAAATACTTTGATAGCTCCGTCCTCTGCCTTCTCAGTCAGGTCACTTCTGATCTCGCGCTCGATTGCAGGAGCGATCAGACGCTTGTAACTGTCCTCTGTCACTTCTTTCAGAATCGGTGTAGTAAATGGATTGTCGCGGGTGATCACCTGCTTCTCAAGGTAACGAAGAATATCTTCTTCTGGTGCAGCTACCTTGATAGTGAGGAATTTCTCTTTCTCACCACGGTTCAGCGCCAACACACGATGTCCAGCCAGCTTCTTCACCGGCTCCTCAAACTCATAATACATCTCATATACAGACTGTGTCTCCGGATCCTTTGCCACAGAACTGATGGTTCCTTTCTTTGCAGTAAGGTCACGGATGTGGATTCGGTAATCTGCCTCGTCGGAAATATGCTCTGCAATAATATCCTTCGCACCAGCGATGGCATCTGCCACAGAAGCCACCTCTTTTTCCTCTGACACAAAGGATTCTGCCTCTTCCTCAATAGACTTGTTTGTCATCTGGAGCATAATGATATTTGCCAGCGGCTCCAGGCCTTTTTCCTTGGCAATGGTTGCCCTGGTACGTCTCTTCGGACGGTACGGGCGGTAAAGGTCCTCTACGACTACCAGCGTCTGTGCTGCCAGGATCTGTGCCTTCAGTTCTTCTGTCAGCTTGCCCTGATCCTCAATGCTGGAAAGGACCTGATTCTTCTTGTCTTCCAGATTTCGGAGATAAGTCAGTCTCTCGTTCAGGTTACGAAGCTGCTCGTCATTTAAGGTTCCGGTAGCTTCTTTTCTATATCGTGAAATAAAAGGGATAGTGTTTCCCTCGTCAATCAATTTAACAGCAGCTTCTACCTGCCATTTCTGCACCCCCAGTTCCTGGGTGATTGCCTGTAAAATATCCATTTTTTCAATCTCCTCTTGTTGCTTGTATTTCTAAATAGTCCTATCTTCCGGCAGTCTGTAGTCCAGTTCTCCATCCAGATCCCGGTAAAATGCCACCATGGACATTTCCATATAAGGCATGATCCAGAAAAGTGCAATATAGAACGTAAACACAGATAATAACAAAAGCGGGATAAAGCTAAGATTCAGCTTCACATATCTCCAGATATTTCCCTTCATCAGCCTTGCGCTCTCTTTCAGTGCCTGGATTCCTCCAAGCTCTGTGTCATCCGCCATAAGAAAATAGGTCATGGCAAATGGAAGGGAAATAAGAAAATTCAAAAGCGTACTTACAGCCAGCAGTCCCAGAGTCATGGAAAGCCACTGGATCTGGGAATCCACAGTCAGTCCCGGATCTGTGGTAAAGCTCACATAATAGTAAGGGATCGCTGTGATCAGCTGGATCATCGCCAGCACAAAGCCTGCAACGATCACCCTGTCTGGCTGGTTTTTGAAAAAGTAGCCAAGATCTCCCAGAGAAAACTCCTTTCCCCGGGAAATATTCAAAAGCATATACCCCAGACCAGCAGAAATGATTCCCACGATCAGTGACACCACCAGCATAAATATTTCGCTGAGAACCAGATCCAGCGCGGATGTGCCAGAAAACAAATTGGTAGAAAGGATTGTTCCTAAGGTATTCAGACCATACACTGCCAGAAGCCCAAGGATCACAGTTCCAACATGTCCCTGCAATGACTTTTTGGCCTGCAGTTTGATTTCCTTCGTACTTCTTTTTTTCATAATCATCATTCTCCTTTGCAGTGAAACAGCAGGCCGGGATTCTGATACATCCCGGCCAGATATATTGCAGCACCATTTCGCTGTTTTCACTTTTGCTCCATTAAACCATGCCAGCTGTTCCTAATATAGCATTTTCCCATCTGACATCTGTAATTTTTTTATAACTACGCCGTCCTCTTACTTCCCCAGAAAAACACCGCTACCGTACCAGGACCTGTATGACTCCCGATGGTGGTTCCGATGTTGTTGATCTCAACCTTCCCATTTAATTTCGGGAAACGCTCTTCCACCAGCCTTGCCACTTCCCTGGCATCCTCTATACATGCGGACTGGGAAATATAACATTTCCCACTATAGTCAAGTCCGCCCTCGGCGTACTCTTCCATTTTGTCTACAATAGCCCGGATCACCTTTTTCTTGGTACGGATCTTAAATCTTGGGATCAGTTTTCCCTGATCATCCATATTCAGAAGCGGACAAATATTCAGCATAGTGCCGAAAAAGCCGCTGGCCTTGGAAATACGGCCTCCTCTGATATAGAACGTAAGGTCTGTGGAAAAGAACCAGTGATGCAGGTTCAGCTTGTGTTCTTCTGCCCAGGCATGAACTTCCCCGATGGATTTACCCTCATCCCGGAGGTCAGCAAGTTTATCCATAAAAAGACCATATCCTGAAGACGCGCCCAGAGAATCCACAACCAGAATCTTACGATCCGGGTATTTTTCCTCCAGCTCCGCTTTTGCAACGTTGGCTGAATTTATAACACCGGAAATCCCGGAAGAAAGGCAGACGTGAAGCACATCCTTGCCCTGTTTCAAAAATCCTTCAAAATACTCTTCAAACTCATCTGCGTTTACCTGGGAAGTCTTGGTAGATGCCCCATCCTGCATGGCTTTATAAAACACATCAAAAGGCATGGACTGTCCCAGATCATCTGCATATTCTTTTCCATTTAATTCATAATGAAAGCAGATATAGGAAATATTTCTTTTCTCAAAATGTTCTTTCGTAAGGTCCGCTGTGGAACAACAGCTGATCACATAGTTGCTCATATTTCCCTCCTGTTACTAATTTTGTAAAACCTCCAGATCGGGTTCTCCCTTATTCTGGAAGAATTTCATTTCTGTACGCAACACTTGCCACTGTATCCGGATCCTCATCCTTGTTAAACCAGAACTGTGCCCGGTTGTCAATCTTGGTATCTGCAGTCTTATAAATATTCAGGTAATCTCCGTCCTCATCACACGAATAGCCTTTTTCCTCTGCAGCTGCGATCAGGTCCGCCTTCTTCGCACCCAGGGTAAATCCACCGGAAAGAGTAAGGGTAAGAGCATCACTGTCGTAATTGCCTACCTCAAGCTCCCGTACAAAACAGTTCTCGATGGCAGTTGCATCCTGGGTAAAATTGTAAACACTGAAATGCACACTCTGGTTATTCTTCATCATGTCTACAAATTCCAGATCCCGGCCAGCCACATAAGCGCCATCTTCCACATTCTGAAGCTCCCAGCCATTCTCAAGGAATGCAGACACCGGAGCCGGAAGGGAATAAAGATCTCCGCAGAATTCCAACTGTGGAGCCAGCAGATCATCTCCCAGCTCAGTAGGAGCGGTATAGGAAGATACGATTTCCGGAACTTCCTCGCTTACACTTCCCTTGTCATATCCTTCTGGCTCTACGAAGTTACGCATATCTACCTGCTTCAGAGTATTGTCATCCTTATATACATAGAAATGAACTTCCTCGTAATAATCTTTCGAGTAGGAATACTTGGTATACAGGTCTCCCTCGTAAGTATCGCTTGGATCACCATAAGCAGCTTTGATATCATCAAAATTGGATTTTCCCATTACGATTCCGCCAGGCAGTTCTACAGGAGTAGCCGCCACATCAAAATCATAGCTTGCATCAATATCAATTCCCGCCACCAGACACTGGTTTAATGGCAACTGGTTGATTCCAAGATTGATCACATCTACGGAAACGCGGTCGTCCCCTTTGTAAAAACTGATGGAACCATAGGAATTGGTTCCAACGCCCATCTCCGGGTCCTCGTTCTTGCCAAGTGTCCAGTCTGCTGCAAAATCCTGGTAATACATAGGGAACTGGTAAACCTTATCCCCGATCTTCACCTGAAAATCGTACAGGCTGTCGGACAGCTCTGTAACCGTTTCTGCACCAGCCTCAGGCTCATCAGCAGCCTCTCCTGCTGCCTCTGTAGTTTCGGCTTCCTGTGCCTCTGCATAAGCCGCGGACGGAACCGCACACAGGCACATTGCTGTAAAAAGCACTCCCAATACTTTTCTTTTCATACAGAAATTCCTCCTTAAAATGTATATTCGATCAGTCGGCAAGGCCGAAAGCATCGTGTACTGCATTCATAGCCCGGATTCCGTCTTTTTCATTGATGAGGACGGTAATACGGATTTCAGATGTGGAGATCATATTAATGTTTACCCCTTCATTGTAAAGGCTCTCAAACATCTTGGCAGCCACGCCAGGATTGCTGAGCATACCGGAGCCAACAATGGAAAGCTTGGCGATATTGCGCTCAGAGTGAAGCTCCTTGAAGCCAAGGCGCTCCTGGCTCTCCTCCAGAGTGGCAACTGCATCATCCAGATCATCCTTATTTACTGTAAAAGAAATGTCCTTTGTTCCTGCACGTCCGATAGACTGCAGGATAACATCTACGTTAATATTTTTCTTTGCAAGGGTATCAAATACCTTAAATGCAACACCAGGCACATCGCGAAGCCCCAGTACTGCGATTCTCACAGCGTCTGTATCCAGCGCAACACCGCTGATCAGCATTCTTTCCACGCTAACTACCTCCTTAACTACCGTTCCTTCACTGTTATTCAGGCTGGAGCGGACCACAAGGGGCACTCCGTATTTCTTCGCCATTTCCACAGAACGGTTGTGAAGTACACCTGCTCCTGATGTTGCCAGATCCAGCATCTCATCGTATGTGATTTCTTTCAGCTTTCTTGCATTTGGAACCTTACGTGGATCGGCTGTGTAAACGCCGTCCACATCTGTATAAATCTCGCAGGCATCTGCATGAAGCGCTGCTGCCAGTGCCACGGCAGTGGTATCAGAACCGCCTCGTCCCAGGGTGGTGTAGTCATCATACTTATCTACTCCCTGGAATCCGGTAACGATCACAATCCTGCGGGCATCCAGCTCACGGCGGATACGCTCTGTGTCAATTCTTTTTAATCTTGCATTCTGATGGCTGCTTGTGGTATGCATGGTCACCTGAAAAGCATTCAGAGAAATTGCCGGAACGCCCAGCTTATGCATTACCATTGCCATCAGGGATACGGACATCTGCTCACCGATGGTAAGGAGCATATCCATCTCACGCTTCGGAGGCTTGTCGTCCATATCATGAGCCATACGGATCAGCTCATCTGTATATTTTCCCATGGCGGACAAAACCACCACCACGTCATTTCCTTTTTTATATTCTTCGATACAACGGTTGGCAACATTATACATTCTCTGTTTGTCCCCAACGGAAGTACCGCCGAATTTCTTAACTATCAGCATAGTTTTTCCTTTCACGCTGTCAGTTTTATTTTTATCTGCGCATACAGACAGTTTCGCGCAGCTGCCCATTACCTGAATAACTGCGGATTCATGTTATCAGTCTTTCACGCGGATCATGCCCAGAACATTCTCTCCAAGCGCTTTCACACGCTCTTTGTACTCGCCCTGTGTCATAAGTCTGGTAATAAAACCAAATTCTTCCGGAAGGGAATCCGGCTCGATCACAGCCTCAACCTTACCAAAAGCCTTATCCACTTCATCCAGGGAAGTATCCTTCACACGGACAAAGAAACGGCCTTCTACAGAATCCGGCTCCATCAGGGTCATCTCTTCATTGCTCCAGTTATTTGGAATGGTATCATGAAGATGCTTTGCAGCCTCCACAACGTCTGCTACAACTGCACTTGCAGTAGGAAGCTTGCCGGCTCCGCTTCCATAGAACATGGCATCGCCAAGCATGTTTCCATGTACAAAAATACTGTTGAACACTCCCTTTACGCCATAAAGAGGATTCTCCTGTCCTACAAGGAAAGGTGCTACAAGTGCGTAGAAGGAATCGTCTCCCAATTTCTTGCTTGTGCCAAGAAGCTTGATACTTCTGCCCATTTCTCTTGCGTATTCCATATCCTCTGGTGTGATCTTTGTAATTCCTTCTGTATAAACATTTTCAAAATTCAGGAATTTTCCATATGCCAGAGAGGAAAGAATGGCAATCTTACGGCATGCGTCCTGTCCTTCCACGTCAGCGGTAGGATCAGCCTCTGCGTAGCCTTTTTCCTGAGCCTCTTTCAGAACAGTATTGAAATCAGCGCCTTCTGTGATCATCTTATCCAGCATATAGTTAGTAGTTCCGTTCAGAATTCCGCTGACCTCATCGATCTCATCTGCGGTAAGAGAACCGTTGATGGCACGAATGATCGGGATTCCACCGCCACAGCTTGCCTCGAAAAGGAAGTTGATCTTTTTCTCTTTTGCAATTTCCATAAGCTCAGGACCGTATTGGGCAACCAGAGCTTTATTTGAGGTACACACACTCTTGCCGGCTTCAAGTGCTCTTTTTGTAAAAGTATAGGCAGCACCGGTTCCTCCCATTACTTCTACTACAATTTTAACTTCCGGATCGTTTACGATCTGCTCAAAGTCATGAACAAGAATCTCTTCTACCGGATCTCCAGGGAACTCACGAAGATCCAGTACATATTTGATCTTAATCTCTTCCCCGGCTCTTTTGTTAATCAATTCATGATTGGTGCGGATGACTTCTACTACACCGCTTCCAACTGTGCCATATCCTAACACTGCAATATTTATCATCTGTCCGTTACTCCCTGCCTAAAATTTTTAAATAATGGATTCCTTCCATCTGTTCAATGTCATCCACCATTGCCTCAGCATCCCCTTCTCCCTGAAGGATCTGCACACTTAAGGTAAGAGTGGCAATACCACTGATGGGAATACTCTGATGTATGGTCAGAATATTGCCATGGTTTTCTGCAATAGCCCGAAGAACATTGGATAAAATTCCCGGCTCATCATCCATCTGTATAATAAATGTGATGGTCTTTCCCTTGGCTTCCTCGTGGAAGGGAAAAATATCATCTTTATATTTATAGAAAGAGCTTCGGCTGATTCCCACAGCGTCTGCAGCTTCCTGCACTGTAGCTGCCCGCTTTGATTCCAGAAGCTTCTTCGCTGCAACTACATTCAGAAGCACCTCTGGCACAGCCCGCTCTTTTACTACAAAATATTTATTCTTATCTGTTGTCTTTGGCATCCTGCATTTCCTTCCACTTTCACTGCGCCCTGCAAATCTCTGCCATTACAGCCGCTGTATCCAGACATAATCCGGAAGCTGGTACCGTTCCCTTCGTGAACAGCAGCATGCTTTTATTGCTGTTCTGCAGGTCTCTTCGCAAGTGCGATCCATTTCAAATATGCATTAATAAAGATATCAATGGCACCATCCATAACTGCATCTACATTTCCGGTTTCTTCATTGGTACGGTGATCTTTGACCATGGTATATGGCTGCATAACGTAGGAACGGATCTGGTTGCCCCAGCCGATATCCGTTACTTCACCTCGGATTCCGGAAAGCTTGGCTTCTGCCTCCTGCTGTTTCAGAAGATATAACTTCGCCTTCAGCATCTGCATAGCCTTATCTTTATTCATATGCTGGGAACGCTCATTCTGACACTGTACCACGATTCCTGTTGGAAAATGAGTGATACGGATAGCGGATGAGGTCTTGTTGATATG
Source organism: Blautia faecis (assembly GCF_027662325.1). Classification (NCBI taxonomy): domain Bacteria; kingdom Bacillati; phylum Bacillota; class Clostridia; order Lachnospirales; family Lachnospiraceae; genus Blautia; species Blautia faecis. The sequence goes on from NZ_JAQDKY010000007.1 coordinate 107,571, forward strand.
CTGTCCGCCGGCACCACTGCTTCGGTAGGTATCAATACGGATGTCCTCATCATTGACTTCTACGTCCAGATCCTTCTCAATATCCGGCATTACATCGCAGGATACGAAAGAGGTCTGGCGCTTTCCAGCCGCATTGAACGGGGAAATACGTACCAGACGGTGAACACCTTTCTCAGACTTCAGAAGTCCGTATGCGTTCTCTCCGTTTACCTGGAAGGTAACAGATTTGATACCAGCTTCATCGCCGTCCAGATAGTCCAGAACTTCAATTGAAAAGCCCTTGCGCTCAGCCCAGCGTGTATACATACGATACAGCATACTGCACCAGTCGCAGGCTTCTGTTCCACCAGCTCCTGCATTCAGTTTTATAATGGCATTCTCGCCGTCATACTCTCCTGAAAGAAGTGTCTTCACACGGATACTGTCAAACTGTGCCTGGAACTCATCCAGCATTTCCTGGATTTCTTCGATCATGGACGGATCATTTTCCTCATAGCTCATCTCGATCAGGGTCTCCATATCTTCTTTCTGGGTTACCAGATTCTGATAGGTTTCCATGTCGTCCTTCATACCCTTTAATTCTTTCATTTTCTTCTGGGATATTTCTGCATTGTCCCAGAAATCAGGCGCTTCCATTTCGCGCTCTAATTCTTCAACCCGCTTTTCTTTGTTAGCCAGGTCAAAGTGAATCCCTCACTTCCACTAATGGTTCTGTGTATGTTGCAAGAATGCTCTTGAACTGGTCTAATTCAACCATAGCTTCACCTTCTTTCTAATATTTCTGTGTAACTGTCCAGTGTTTTCTGAATCGTTACATTTCTTCAACAATGCCGCCGGCCTGGAACGTGTTTGAAAAATCATTCCCGCGATCCGCACGGCACACAGACTTTCAAACTATACAATAGCATATTCCGTGGGAAATTACAATAAAAAGCGGTGTGGAAAGGAATAGCTACCCGTTACCGTTTTCTTTGTGAATAACAGGCATTCTCTCTGTTGCGATTTTTTCTCAAAAATGGATTTTAGAATAGGTTGAAAAATCTCTATATTTCTTATATCATAAACTAATAATCCGTTTGTGGGACATGTTTCTATGATATAATGATTTTTGTTAAAACTATTAATGAAGAGGTATCATTTTTGAAGAAAAAAGAAGCGGTATTTATTGGTGCACTATTGGTTATTTCAGTGGCACTTTGTATTTTTGTTTATGCGGTTCCACATGGAACTCATGGGTCGATCCAGATTACGGTGGACGGGAAGCTTTATGGGACTTATTCACTGGCGGAGGATCAGGTGATCCAGATTGGGGATACCAATGTGTGTGAAATTAAGGACGGCGAGGTAAAGATGACAGAGGCGGACTGCCCGGATCATCTTTGCATGAAGCAGCCGGCAGTGGGCAGTGCAGGCGGATATATTGTGTGCCTGCCAAACAGAGTAGTCATTCAGGGAGAGGGCGATTCAGATTCACAGGATTCCGAAAGTGGATTTGACGCAGTGGTGTAAGTGATGGATCAGAAAAAGACAGCGTATCTTGGGCTGTTTGCAGCCATTGCCATTATTTTCGGGTATGTGGAATCGTTGATTCCGTTTTTTGCGGGAATTCCGGGAATGAAACTAGGGCTTGCAAATCTGGCGGTGCTTTTTGTGCTGGAGAGGTATACGTGGAAAGAAGCGGCGCTAGTTTCCATTGTGAGAATTTTTATTATCGGTTTTATGTTTGGAAGCGGCTCCAGTATTATGTATAGTCTGGCGGGGGCGACCCTTAGTTTGATTGTGATGGTTTTTGTGAAAAATAAGATTGGATTCGGGCAGCTGGGTGTAAGTGTGGCTGGTGGCGTTTCCCATAACATCGGTCAGCTGCTGGTGGCGATTCCGGCAACGCATACGGTGGGACTGTTGTATTATTATGCTCCGGCGCTGATGGTGTCGGGAGTGATTACAGGACTGCTGATTGGAGTGCTGACGAAGGAAGTGCTTAAGAGGATTCCGTAATATGTTACCACCGTACGCATCTGGGCTGGATATATTCCACGCGGGGAGGCACAACATTCCGCGGAGCTAACTGCTAACTGCGACTAAACATCTCAGGAGAGCCTTCGATGTTAAGTCTTCGTAAGCAGTGGATCTCCGCTCCATTAAGGGCGCGCCTTGAATGCCCCGCTTAGGAATATATCCAGCCCAAATGCTGTTGATTGAAAAAGAGCTCCAGGCGATAGTTTTTGACTATCCTCTGGAGCTCTTTTCGTTATTCCGTAAGCTATCATTTTCTATGAATCTATCATGGACAACTTACGCTTCGTTTACTGTGTATCCGTCTTTCATTAATTCGAATTTATCCATCAATCCACTTGTCACATACACATTTTTGTCTTCATCTACGAATACGGCTTCTGCATCATATTTCTCTAAAAGAGGTTTGGCCGCGTCCATACCCAGGACGAAGCAGGCGGTGGAAAGGCCGTCGGCCAGATAACCCTGATCGCAGACGATGGTAACAGAGGTGAGACCATTCCAGACAGGGTAACCGGTCTTTGGATCCAGAATGTGGTGGTAGCGGATTCCATCTTCTATGAAGTATTTTTCGTAGTCGCCGGAGGTGGAAAGGAACTGGTTGGCGTCCAGGGTGATGGCTCCAAGATAGCCGCCTTCCGTGTCACGGGGATCGGTGAGGGCTACTTTCCAGGAGGAGCCGTCGGGCTTTTCGCCGTAGGTCATGACACTGCTGCCGCCAAGGTTCAGGATCATACCGAAGACATCTGGCTGGGTTTGCAGGTAATCCATGATCAAATCACAGCCCATGCCTTTTCCAACGGCACCAAGATCCAGGGTACAGCCATCAAGAAGGGTTACATTGTTTCCGTCCACCTGAATTTTCTCGTAGCCCACTTCGGGAAGAAGGGTGTCGATTTCGGACTGATCTGGGACATGAGGGTTCTCGCCGGCAATGTCCCACAGGCGGATAATTTTTCCAAGGGTGGGGTCAAAAGCACCGTTGGAATCCTGGGAAAGCTGGCGGATTTTCTCAAGGTCGGCGGCAAGATCATCAGAAACTTCCATGGTCTTGCCATCAGCATTGTTCAGCTGGGAAATCTGGGAGTTTTCCTCTGTCCAGGAAAGGAGGGTGGTTTCCATTTCGCGGAGCTTTTCACCAATCTGGGTATTGATGTCCGCGCCTGAGGTGTAAAGGGTTTCGGAAACTACCGTGTCCATTGCGAAATCTGCGTTGGTGTATTTTTCTACGTCAGCAGCATAAACAACTGTAGTGGTTTTTCCCAGTACTGTTGCAGAAATGACAGTGAGAAACAGGCTGCTGCAGAGAATTCCTGCCGCACTTCTCTTTCTCAAATTCCTTCTCCCATTAAACATATCCAAGCAGGTAAGTGATTGACCTCTGGACTGCTTTTTATCATGTACCTTAATTAAATCGACTTCATTCTGAAATCTTACTTTACTTCTTTTTTTACTCATATCCTGTTCTTTCTGATTTTATTTTCTCTTATTTTCCAATAGCGTTCGCCCATCTTTTCCCAGCTCGTGTTTAAAAAAGGCTCTCATCTTTCGCCTTCGGAATCCCGATCCGGATGTTCCTCTTCGGGCAGATTCCCTGGCAGGCGTGGCAGCAGATACATTCTCCTGAGAGAGGGGTATCACCGTCAATGTCCAGATGAGCAGGACAGCGCTTTTTGCAGGCTCCGCATTTCGCCGGACAGGTGCCTTTGTCACGGTTGAACAGCGCAGAGGGCGCTATAGGCATTATAGCAAAAATTGCGCCCATTGGGCAGAGGAACTGGCAGAAAAATCTTTCCTGAGTGCACATTCCGATCATGAGCAGAATCAGCAGCACAATCCCCACCTTGTAGGCAGCACCGGGAAGTCTGCCCGCGGTGAGCATGGAAAACACATCCCAGGGACTCATGCCCTGAAGCTTGCTGTACCAGCCGGTAAGGATAGATACAAGAAGCACCAGAAGCCAGATATATTTCACCTTCTGCAAAATGCGGATGGCTTTTTCTGAATATCCGTGACGGCCTTTTTTATGAAAAACCTTCTGGCGGATAAACACAGTCAGCTCATACAATGCATCCCCAAGGGAACCAAATGCGCAGGCATATCCGCAGAAATGCCGTCCGAACAGGCAGGTTACCACCAGCAGCACGGCAGTCACATCCAAAAAGGAATTCCAGCTGATTGTCTGATGTGCTGCGATTGCCTGAAAAATGGACTTCACGCCTGCGAATGCCGTGGAAAAAAGTGCCGGAGCAAAAATGAAAAACAGAAGCTGGATGCCGGCGCGGATCAGCCGGATTTTTCTCTGTCTCTTTTTCATTGATTTTCCGCCTTTCCAAGTGCATCATTTACAGCGTTGATAATTCCAGTGGAACTGAAGGTTGCGCCGGAAATGGTGTCAACGTCTGTACTCTGGGAAGCCAGAATGGTGCTGATCACGCCTTGTCCCTGGGAAAGGTATGCAGAGTCTTCGCCTGGTGCACTTACCACCTGAATGTCTGTAATCGTGTCATTTTCAAGTGTAACCTGAACCTGGATATTGCCGCCAAAGCCCTGGCCGTCTCCTGTGTAGGTTCCGTTTTTGTAGACAAGATCTTCACTTTCTTCCTCAGAAGAAGCGTCCTCAGCCTCTGTCTCATCTGTATTCTTGTCATCTTTTTTCGCGTCCTCGGAAGCATCCCCGGAAGCCGCTTCTTCCGTCTGGGCTTTCTGATTCTTCGCTTCCTCTTCTGCCTTTTTCTTCGCCTCTTCCTGCGCTTTTGCAGCCTCTTCAAGGGCACTTAATATCTCATCCTGCTGTTTTTCCAAGGCCTCCACTCTGGTTGTCAGACTGGCGATCTGCTGGTCTTTTTCGGTATCACTGTCTTTTTTCTGCATGGAGTTGTAGCAAAGAACGACACCAACGATCAGAAGCAGACATAAAACTCTCATAATAAAACTCTGGTATTTCATGGGTTATGCTCCTTTTGCCTGATTTAATGCATTTCTAAATGCCTGAATAAATCCCTGGGAGGAATATGTGCATCCAGATACTGTATCTACACTGTCTGCGGACTGCTTTCCCATAACCTGTCCAAGAATTCCCTCCCAGGCTGTATCTGCATATTCTTCATCATCATAGGAAAAATAAGTTGCTCCCACAATCTGTCCTCCGGATATTGTTACGGTAACCTGTACACTGTCTGGTCCGTCATTGCCTTCTCCAATGCCAGTGTAGGTTCCATCTGTATATGCACCAGCAGGCACAGGCGTGGGTTCTGGCGTAGCTGTCGGTTCCGGCGTCACAGAATTCTCCGGTGTATCCGTCGGTTCCGGTGCAGAAGTTGGCGCTGGCGTTTCAGTAGGCTCTGGTACAGCTGTAGGCTCCGGTGCAGTCGTTGGTTCCGGAACAGAAGTCGGCTTTGGCGTATTTGTGGGTTCTGGCTTCTCGGTGGAATCCGGCGCCTCAGTGGGCTCTGGCGTTACTGAAGGCTGTACCTCTGTATTTTTTGCCTGCTCCAATGCTATTTTGGACGCATCCAGAATTCCCATAGAAGAAAATGTTGCACCACTTACAGTGTCAATTCCTTCTGTACTCTGCTTTTCCAGTATTTTAGGCTGTATGGATCTCCATGCCTTATTGAAAAAGCTTCTGGTATCTGAGTTTGTATTGGTTACTTCCGTAATTTTTCCGTCTTTAATTGTCAGTGTTATGTTGACCTTTCCAGAATATCCCATTGCAGACCCTGTATAGGTACCATCTTTCAAAAGCTTTACAACCGGCTGTTCATCTGACGGATTATCCGGAGTCTTGGTAGGATGTGGAATCTCCGTTGGAATTGGTGTTACAGTTTCATCAGGTACAGTAGTCGGAGTTGGAGTTATATCTTCTTCCTTTGAGTCTGTAGTTCCTGATTGATCAGCCTTTGAAAGAGCCTGGGATAAAGCTCCGAGAATTCCATTGGAAGAAAATGTTGCACCACTTACAGTATCAATTTCAGAAGTACTCTGTCTGGAAATCACATTGGACTTGATTGTTTTCCATGCTTTATTAAAAAATTCAGGTGTGTCTGTATTTGTGTTGCTTATTTTTTTGATTTTTCCATTTTTTATTGTAACCTTTACCGTTACGATTCCATCAAAGCCTTCTGCCTGTCCCTCATATACGCCATCTTTATAGCTGACAGAAGTATCTTTCTTCGGTTTCTTTGCAGGTTTTGGCGTTGGAGTTGGTGTGGCAGCCGGTGTGGCAGAATCACTGTTTCCTGCCTGTGAAAGGGCATTCTGTACTGCCTGGATAATCCCGTTTGAGGAATAAGTTGCACCGCTGACTGCATCCACATTCGGGGACTGGCTTGATAAAACCTTACTTACAACGCCCTGTGCAGAGGCAAAATAAGAGCCTGTTTCTCCAGAGGCACTTAATATATCAACAGCTGTGATTTTCCCACCTGATACAGTTACCTGTACGGTAATCGTTCCTCCAAAGCCAGTTCCGCTTCCCTGGTAAGTTCCATCTTTATAGCCGCCTTCCGGAACTTCTGTAGTTGGTGTAGTGGTGGAGCCCTGACCTACCCCTGAAGATGCAGCCGTTTTTACTGGAAGGGTCTTTGAGCTTCCTTTTTTTATACCACTTTTTTTCTTTGAAATTTTGGAGGTTTTTTTCTTTGAAGAAGCTGATGATGTGTTCTTGCCTGCTTTCAGCAGACTCTCCTCTTCTGCCTCGTCATCTGCTGCCTCATAGGAATAGGCTGTTTTCAGAAGCGATTCCAGATCCTGGGATTTTACAACCTCTCTGGTTTCAGCAGTCACTTCTTTTCCACTGCTGCCAGCCTGAGCACCTGCTGCAGCCACAGCCGCAATAACCACTGCTGCTGGAGCAAGTTTCACCAGATTCTTTTTTTCAAAAGGATTCTTATCACTGTCTCGTTTTTTCATGCTGTCTCCTGTTAAAATATGTAGCAAATTAAATTTCTCTTTACAAGCAAAAGCAGGGGCTGTTAAAAACGGCCCCCGTTCCTTTGCCTTGTTTCACACAAGTCTTATTTGTTACCAGTAAAAACTTTGTAACAATTATTGTAACTGTTCAGTACCTTCTGAATGGTTACCAATTATTTTACTTTTACTTTGAATTTCTTAGATACCCCATTACTTGTAACAGTGATGGTTGCAGTACCTTTCTTCTTACCTTTTACAACACCTTTTGCAGTAACAGTCGCTACTTTCTTGTTGCTGGACTTATATGTTACTTTTCCGGATGGTGTTGCGATTGCTTTGATTTTTACTGTTTTGCCTTTCTTGATTGTTGCAGAAGATTTTGCAAGCTTCAGAGAAGGGTTCTTAACCTGGATTACTACTTTCTTAGTGTAATTTCCAACCTTTATAGTAATGGTTGTCTTTCCCGCTTTTTTCGCTTTTACAACACCTTTGGAAGAAACAGTAGCTACTTTCTTGTTGCTGGATTTAAATTTAACTTTTCCAGTTACATCATTTTTTACAACCGTAATGGTTGTAGAGGTTTTTCCTTTGGTATAAATTGTGGAAGCTTTTGCAGTTGCTGTAATTCCTTTGGCCGGTGCTGCAGTCGGTGAAGGAGTTGCAGTTGGCTGCGTAGGGGTCGGTGTTGCAGTTGGCTGTGCAGGGGTCGGTGTTGCGGTTGGCTGTGCCGGGGCTGGTGTTGCAGTTGGCTGTGCCGGCGTTGCAGTTGGAGCCGGAGCTTTTACAAGCATATTAAGAGCTTCTCTTAAATGTCCGATCTGCTCTTCTACGCCATACGTTGTCTGATTCTTAATATTTGCAAGCATTTCCTCACACTCTTCAAGCTCATTTGCAATGCTGTCTTTTGCAGCAGCCCAGCTCTCCGGAGTATAATCAGCCTCATTCAGGGCTTTTGCTTCTGCGATAATGTTTTCCAGTGGTGTGGAATCTGCATCACCTGCAGGTTTTGCAATATTCTCAGCTTTTGCCTGGAATTTTACAACGTAATCCTGGTATCCAAGGGCATGAACAGTAAGGATCCAGTAACCAGTTCCGTCAGTTCCTTCCGGAAGCTTGCATCTTCCTGATTCTGTAAGGCCAAGCTGGATACCCATCATTTTATGCATCCAGTTATCAGCTGCAAATTTTGTTCCATAGTTTGCAAGTCTGTTTGTATAAGTGGAATCATTTCCATAATATGCCCACTCAACAGACTGCATATGTGCACCAAGATCGCCATAGTTTCCAGTCAGGTCAACTCTCAGGAACTCACCATAAGAACCATTTCCAGGTTTTACAGTTGCTGTAATTCCGTCTGCCACTTTCAGCTCTGCATCTTTGATACCAGACTCAGTTCCGTTCTGTCTTGCTCCGATTACAAAGCTACCAGCTTCAGCTTTTGTAACTTTTTTCAAACCATTTGTATTTGCAGTTACATTTGCAACGGCTTCATAGGATTTCAGTTCTTTCTCGCCATAACCGCCAATCAGCTGTCCGCCATTTTTTACAATTGCATGACTTTCTGCAAAAGCAGCAAGGTCAGCTCTCTTAATCTCAACCGGTACATATTTCAGGCCAGTTACGGTATATCCGGTTACATTGTTCCGGTTAAATACTTCTGATGTTCCATCGGCATAATAAACTGTTTTTCCGTCTGCGCTCCAGTGAGAAACTGTTTTCCCATTAAGAACCGCGGTTGCCTGGAAGCTTCCTCTGTGAAGGCCATGGTTTGCAGTTGCTCTTGTTACAGCATCAAATGCTCCAAGGTCTGACTCACCTCTTCTGTCTTTTTCTTCAGAAGAAGCTGTGGAGTCTGCATTGTATACATCCTCGGAAGCCCAGTACTCAGCCCATGTAAGACCTGCGTATACATATACGTTTTCGTTGTAAACAAATGTTACATCTGGGTATCCGGCAGCACTTACAACTACTGTATCTCCATCGTTTACAGCTGTTTTAGAATAATCAAGAGTTCCATCCTCCTGAACAATCTTCACAGCACCTTTTCCGCTTGCAGCATACTCTTGGTCACCAATTTTTACTTTTGAAACTGTTTTGGTAAATGCAACAAACTGCTCAGCGGTAATATCTGCCGCAGCAACCAGTTTTCCTTCATACTCATCATAGGAAGCCATTACAGTATCTGTTGTTGCTGTAAAAGTAGCGCTGACAGGAGCATATTTTCCATTTGCATCGGAAATTGTCAGAGTATGTGTTCCAGGTGTAAGATTTGTAACCTTTACTCCTGTCTCTGTTGTCGCTGCTTCCACATCATCAACTGCATATTTCTTTGAATAATCAGATGGAAGTGCTTCAGATAATTCAACTTTAACCTCTGCATCTGTTACCTTGATGTTGTCAACGGTTGCACTGACACCTGTTTTTACCGGAACATAAGTATCTGGAATATCAAAATTAATTTCCCCCTTATCCGTATAGTACGTTACGCTGGAAATAGTTTTTCCCATCATGGATTTGTAGTGGTCAGAGCTTATTGGGCAACCGTGAGATTCTGTTGTAAAGCCGGTGCTCCATGCAAGTTCTTTTCCTTTCCAGATATTCTCAAGATGACGGAGTGCATAAGTGGTTCCGTCTGTTGTATTGATGATTACACCATAAATCTTATCACCATTAGATGCATTTACTACTGCCTTTACTGCTGTCTCATCCAGCTTAAGCTGATAATCTCCATATTTGGAATTAAGCTTTAATTCAGCATTCACACTAACATTCTGTTCGGACATTCCCTGAACAGCGCCAAAAGAAATATTTTCGTTCTCATCTACGCTCATTTCCTTGTAATATGCAGGAGTTTCTGCCGGAACATAATAAGTATAGCTTGGCTGTTCAATAAGAGCCGCTGCACCAGTATATGTATTAGTACTTACCTGGCCTTTCATGTTCGTAGTAATCTCTATAGTAGTGCTGTCTGTAATCTGTTTAAAATTTTCCAAATCAGAAGCTTTATTCACTTTTACCGGAAAAGTAACACCTGCAAGTTCATTTCCTTCCGCGCTTGTATGATAAGCAGCATTTCCATTCATCACGCCGCTCATCTTTGTTTTTGCTTTCGTCGCGGATGTAAATGCATCTACTTTTACATCATTGTTTTTCAACTCAGATCTGTAAAAAGCTTCATAGGGAATGTTCATCAGTACGATCTGACCATCCTCCACTGTTTTCACAGCTCCCGCTTCATTGTTGGTTTCGCCCTCAGTGTTTGCTAAAAAAGCATCTTCTGTGTCTCCGGTTTCGCCGTCCTCAAATCCAGACTCCTCTTCTGCGGCTTCTCCAGATTCAAAACCATCCTCTGTGTCTGTACCAAAATCTGCTGAATCGTCAGCCTCTGATGATTCGTCATAGTCGTCTGAAATCTCATCAGAATCATATATAGTCTCATCAGAAACCTTAACAGACACTTCACCAGAAGTAAAATCTTCTGCCATTACTCCAACTGGTGAACTGGTCATCGCTACAGCTGCACTCATAATGATCGGAGCAATTTTTCTTAATAACTTTTTGTCAGCCATCCTCTTCCTCCTTATTTAACTATTATTAGTATTTTCTAACCTTTGTTTATTTTACAGAATCGCGTTAGAAATGTCTATCTTTTTTTAGTTTAGACATTGCACTTTTTTTATCAACAAGAGTGGGCTTCCGTATACCGACAAGCTGATTCTGTCTCCATATTTTAATTACTTTCCTCTCTTCAGATATAATGACATCGCTTACAGACAGCACACTCATTTGCAGTAAAAAAATCCAGGCACGGAAGTCTTCTTACTTCTATACCTGGATTCTCGTACATCGAAAATTAAGTAACTGCCATATTGACTTGTCTGATTTTTCATCTGCTGCACCGCCTTCCTACGCGATGCACAAAAATTATACTGTGTATCATTTCCCTTTGGCAGCCTTTAAATTTCATTTTTATTTATCTTTTCTGCCATATCTGCATTTTGCGCCCTCTGGCGGTCACAAATACGTTTTAGAACAGCCGTTTTGCTACACAGACACGGCCGTTTGGATGCGCCATACACCATATTTTCTTTCTATGAGAAAAAGCTTTCAGCCACGCTCATCTCCGCAATATATCCAACAGTTCCTGTCATAAAAATAGTTCCGTCTTCTTTAATGTCGATCTGGATCATACCACCTGGCTGGTTTACATTGATTCTGTTTTCCATCAGACCTTTCCGGTAGGCTGCAATGGCTGCCGCACAGCTTCCTGTACCGGAAGCTTTTGTGTAACCGGAGCCACGCTCCCAGATCTCGATATCCAGATTTCCTTTGTCAATCTTGCGGCAGATCTGCAGGTTCACTCTTTCCGGGAACTCATCTGCATTTTCCACATATGGTCCCAGTTCCCTTACTTTTTCCGGTGATACCTGATCCATGAAAATAATGCAGTGTGGATTTCCTACTGTGAGACAAGTTGCTTTGTATTCTTTCTTGTTAAATGTAAATGGCTCATCGATCACCTCACGCACCTCGCCAGTTACCGGAATCTCTCTGGAAAGGAAAGAGGCTTTGCCCATGTTTACGCGGAACTCTGTCGCTCTGGCATTCAGACACTCTACTTCGATTGTTCCGGATAAGGTCTCAATGGCAAATTTTTTCTCTGTAACATACTCATTGTCCATAAGATATTTTGCAAAAATACAGACACCGTTTCCACTGATTGTAGCTTCACTTCCATCGGAATTAAAAATACGCATTCCCATTTTTCCGTTAATGTCAACTGGTCCGTAAAGCACACCATCCGCTCCAAGTCCGAATCCCCGCTGGCAAAGAAGCGCAACTTTTTTGCCCTGCAGCTGAAGCTGGTTTTTCTTCGCATCCAGTACCAGATAATCATTTCCAAAGCCCTGATATTTTGTCATGATAATGCTGTCTCTCATTGTTTTCAATTCCTTTCTGACGAAACGCCCGTGATCTTTTTTCTCAAATCACATCTTATATATCCAGTATAGCGTTTATTTTTCCCATGTACATAGAATAACTTGCGAAATATATTGCAAAAAATGCGATATTTCATTTATAATAAAGTCATATTTCAAGGCGCGGAATTGAAATATGACGCTACGCAAACGTAGCTGCAAACAAAGTTTGCGGTTCCATACACACTATAGTAAAAACAGGAGCCATAACATATGAATTCTTTCAATGAGCCAACTGAAAAAACCGGCTATCTGGAGCAGGATTTCCGGCTTTTTCACATCAAGGACCAGACCAAGCGGGAATTTTCCTACCATTATCATGATTTTCACAAGGTGATCATCTTTCTTTCCGGAAAGGCTGCCTACCACATTGAGGGAAAGTCCTACTACCTGAAGCCCTGGGACATTCTCCTCGTGAACCGTCACGCCATCCACAAACCGGAAATTGATTTTTCGGTTCCATACGAACGTTTTGTACTATGGATCCGCGACGACATCAAATCCACAGAACTGCTCCGCTGTTTTCAGAAGGCGATTGACCGGAGTTACAATCTGATCCGTCTGGACTCTGACACTCAGGAAAAATTAAAGCAGCTTCTCTATGAACTGGAAGCTGCCCTAAAAGGCGAAAAATTTGGCAGCGATCTGCTTGGCTCAGCTCTTTTTACCCAGTTCATGGTTTATGTAAACCGCATTTTTCTGGAAAAGCAGTACATTTATGACGCTCATTCCTACAGCAGTGATTCCCAGATAGAAGAGCTTCTACGTTATATTAACTACAACCTTACTGAAGATCTTTCCATTGAAACCCTTGCGCGGAAATACTACCTGAGCAAGTATCACATGATGCGGAAATTCAAGGAGGAAACCGGTTACACCATCCACAACTACATCATTAGCAAGCGCCTTCTTCTCGCCCGCACAAAAATTTCCGAAGGCACCCCCATCCTGAAGGCCGCCCAGTTAAGCGGCTTCTCCGACTATACCACCTTCTCCCGGGCCTATAAAAAACAATTTGGCACCGCGCCGAGCCAGACAATATAATTGCTATTTAGTGTGTTGAAA
>NZ_JAQDKY010000070.1:0-9248 GCF_027662325.1 Blautia faecis
TTCAACACACTAAATAGCAATTTATTCTGAATATCTTTCCCTAAGAAGTGCAATTTCTCTTGTCCAACCCTCATCATCATTAGGCGTTTCCAGAATAAAAGGCTTTCCCTCCAATGCCGGGTGCCGGATGACACGGACAAGGGCATCAAGACCAATCTGGCCTTCCCCGATTCTGGCGTGGCGGTCTTTGTGACTGCCAAGAGGGTTGAGGCTGTCGTTTAGGTGGATGGCTTTTAAGTGGTCGAGACCGATGATGCGGTCGAATTCAGTTAAGACACCGTCCAGGTCGTTTATAATATCGTAGCCACCATCCCACACATGGCAGGTATCCAGGCAGATTCCAAGTTTATCGCGTTTTTCTACAAGGTCCATGATGGCACGAAGCTCCTGGAAATGGCTTCCCACCTCAGAGCCTTTTCCAGCCATGGTTTCAAGAAGAACTGTAGTGGTCTGTTCTTCAGTAAGAACTGCATTCAGCACTTCTGCAATCTTCTGAATTCCAACCTCTATTCCCTGTCCCACATGGCTGCCTGGATGGAAATTATAATAATTTCCTGGTGTGGCTTCCATGCGTTTCAGATCATCCGAAAAAGTATTTCTGGCAAAATCCCGCAGATTTTCTTTGGCCGCACAGGCATTTAAGGTATAAGGCGCATGCGCCACGATTTTGCCGAATTCATGCTCCCTGGCAATCTCCTGAAACTTCGCCACATCTGCAGGGTCAATAGCTTTTGCATTCCCTCCTCTTGGATTTCTGGTAAAAAATGCAAACGTGTTGCCGCCATTTTTTACAATCTGGCGTCCCATGGCTGCGTAGCCTTTGGATGATGAAGTATGATTTCCTATATATAACATGTCGTTTTCCCTTCTTATTTACTATTTTATTATGAAAATCCCGTACGGTAGTCAAAAATGAGCCATGCTTGCACGAGCGAACTCTTGGATATCGAACGGGCTAGACCGTATGAGTAAGTAGGGCGATGGCCCGGATTACGAATGCGGTCGGCAGCTGCGGGAGCGCCATAGGCGCGAAACAGCTGACTCTCAGGCACTCCTTAAGTACATCCTATATATTTTAGCATTTCCCCCTTCTTTTTCAAGATATTTATTGACGAAAACCCATTTTATTCTTATACTGTTAAAAGGTGTGCTCTTCTGTAAAAAAGACTTTTGTCCCATACTTTTTCACAGAATTCATACATAGAAAAAAGGAAGGAAATCAACATGAAAGAACGTGAAAAGTTTTCATCCCGGCTTGGATTTATTCTCATTTCAGCCGGCTGCGCCATTGGAATCGGCAATGTATGGCGCTTCCCTTATATAACAGGACAGTACGGCGGCGCAGCATTTGTACTGATCTATCTTCTGTTCCTTTTAATTCTTGGACTGCCTATTATGGTTATGGAATTTGCTGTCGGACGCGCAAGCCGCAAGTCCGCTGCCAGAAGCTTTCATCTCCTTGAGCCAAAGGGCACCAAATGGCACCTTTACAGCTATGGAGCCATGCTTGGCAACTATATGCTGATGATGTTTTACACCACTGTAGGCGGCTGGATGCTGGCTTACTTCTTTAAAATAGCAAGCGGCACCTTCACAGGTCTTGATACAGAAGCGGTAGGAAACGTATTTAACACCATGCTCTCCAATCCTGGAGAAATGACCTTCTGGATGGTAATCGTAACTGCATTCGGTTTTGGTACCTGCTGCATGGGACTGCAAAAAGGTGTTGAGCGTATCACAAAGGTTATGATGGTATGTCTTCTTACTATTATGGTAGTTCTTTGCGTTAAGAGCTGTACGCTTCCAGGTGCCATCGAGGGTATTAAGTTCTATCTTCTCCCGGATTTTGGCCGTCTGAAAGAGAACGGACTGCTTTCCGGTATTTATGCCGCTATGGGACAGGCATTCTTCACCTTGAGCCTTGGGATCGGCGCAATGGCAATCTTTGGAAGTTATATCGACAAAGACCGTAGCCTTATGGGCGAATCCATCCAGATTGGTATTCTGGATACTTTCGTGGCACTAATGGCCGGACTTATTATTTTCCCGGCATGCTTTGCTTACAATGTAAGCCCTACACAGGGTGTTGGACTTGTATTCGTAACACTGCCGAACATGTTTAACCAGATGATGGGCGGTCGTTTCTGGGGTGCACTGTTCTTCATCTTTATGACATTCGCAGCTCTCTCCACCATCATTGCAGTATTTGAGAATATCTTAAGCTTTGCCATGGATCTGTGGGGCTGGAGCCGTAAGAAGGCAGTTCTGGTAAACGGAATTGCAATCTTTGTTTTATCCATGCCATGCGTACTTGGTTTCAACGTATGGAGCGGATTTCAGCCACTGGGCGCAGGAAGCACCATCCAGGATCTGGAGGACTTCATCATCTCCAATAACCTGCTTCCGCTTGGAAGCCTTGTTTACCTGCTGTTCTGCGTAACCCGCTACGGATGGGGATGGGACAATTTCATCAAAGAAGCGGATACAGGAAACGGCATTAAATTCCCGAAGTGGGCACGTCCATATCTTACCTATGTACTGCCGCTTATTGTACTGTTGATTTTCGTGATGGGTTATTACGATAAATTCTTCAGATAAATATTATTGTAATGTAAATCAAAGGCAAAAGTTCACAGGGCTATTCACTCAAAACATGACCTATGGATTTTTGCCTCAATGTTTATACGGAACAAACACGTCGCCTGTCGGCGACATCATATACAAAAGCCATATGAGGACAGACGTATGCAAAAGAAAAAGAATTTATACAAAAAATCCAAATATTACCGCCGGCGCCAGAAAAAAATCCGGCAGATCTGTATGACCGCAGGTGGTGTCCTGCTGCTGGTGGTACTGCTCCTGATCGTCCGGGGATGTGCAGGAAAGACAAAGAGTGTAAACTCTTCGAATATAAACAACGCAACCAACGAAAATACAACTGGTTCTGCTCTTTCTTCTGACAGCGAAAAGAACGATTCTTCATTTGCCGATGGAGCTAAGCAGACTGCAGAATCTTCCAGTGACAGCTCAGATTCATCTTCTGATTCCGAAAGCAGCGATACTGTTTCAACAAAATCGAAGCACGACACCCCAGTCACCCTTACTATAAGCGTTGTGGGAGACTGTACCCTTGGTACAGATGAAGCCTTCGATTACAGTACCAGCCTGAATGCATATTTTGAAAATTATGGAAAAGAATACTTTTTACAGAATGTAAAGAGCATTTTTGAAGCAGATGACCTGACTATCGCCAACAATGAAGGAACCTTCACAGACAGCAGCAGCCGCGAGGATAAAACCTTCGCATTCAAAGCACCCGCATCTTTTGCAGGAATTTACTCCAGCAGTTCTGTGGAAGCAGTAAACACAGCCAACAACCACAGCCATGATTACGGCGAGCAGAGCTTTCAGGATACCATGGATGCCCTGGATGCCCAGGGAATTGTTCATTTCGGCTATGATGAGACGGCTGTAATGGATATAAAAGGGGTAAAAGTAGGTCTTGTGGGAATCTATGAGTTATACGATCATCTAGAGCGTGAACAGCAGCTGAAAGACAACATTGCCAAGGTAAAAGAAGATGGCGCAGAGCTGATCATCGTTATCTTCCACTGGGGAAATGAAAAAGAAACCGTTCCAGACTCCAATCAGACCACACTTGGACATCTTGCCATTGACCTTGGTGCTGATCTTGTGTGTGGACATCATCCTCATGTACTTCAGGGAATTGAAGAATATAAAGGAAAGAATATTGTATACAGCCTTGGAAACTTCTGCTTCGGCGGAAACAGCGCCCCAAGTGACATGGACAGTATGATTTTCCAGCAGACCTTTACCATCTCAAACGACGGCGTAAAAGCAGATAATGTAACAAATATCATCCCATGTTCCATCTCCTCCGCTTACGGCTATAACAATTACCAGCCAACACCTGCTGAAGGGGATGAAAAGACCAGAATTATGGAAAAAATCCAGGAAAGAAGTTCCTGGATCGGATAAAAAAAATATGTTATTCAGCACCCCCAGAGCGAAAGCTCCGGGGGTATTTTTTGATTATAATATCAGCATCGCATCTCCAAATGAAAAGAACCGATACTTCTCCTGCACTGCCACCTCATAGGCATGCAGAATATTCTCTTTTCCAGCCAGTGCAGACACCAGCATAACCAGTGTGGATTCCGGCAGATGGAAGTTGGTGATCAGACCGTCGATCATCTTAAATTTATAGCCTGGATAGATGAAAATTTCAGTCCAGCCACTTCCAGATTTTAGAACTCCATCCTCACCAGTTGCAGACTCCAGTGTACGGCAGCTGGTAGTTCCAACTGCGATCACACGGCCGCCATTTTTTTTGGTGTCGTTGATCAGCTTCGCCTGGTCTTCTTCCACAATGTAAAATTCAGAATGCATGTGATGCTGTTCTACATCATCTACTTTAACCGGACGGAAAGTTCCAAGACCTACGTGAAGCGTTACATGGGCAATATTTACGCCCTTGGCTTTCACCTGTTCCAGAAGTTCTTTGGTGAAATGCAGACCTGCTGTAGGAGCTGCTGCGGAACCCTCATTCTTTGCATAAACAGTCTGGTAGCGATTCTTATCCTTTAATTTATGAGTGATATATGGCGGCAGCGGCATCTCTCCCAGCTGGTCCAAAATCTCCTCAAAAATGCCTTCATAATGGAACTGGATCAGACGGTTGCCTTCGTCCACCACGTCGATGATCTCGCCCTCTAAAATGCCATCACCAAATGTGATTTTGGCACCTGGACGAGCCTTTTTGCCAGGCTTTACCAGGCATTCCCAGATATCGTTCTCTCTTCTTTTCAGAAGAAGGATTTCGATCACTGCGCCAGTCTCTTCCTTGTGACCGTAAAGCCTTGCCGGAATAACCTTGGTATCATTGATAACCAAAGTATCACCTTCATTCAGATAGTCCAGTATATCCCTGAAATGGCGATGCTCAATACTGCCATCTGCCATAGAAAGATGCATAAGTCTGGAAGAACTTCTGTCCTCCAGCGGATCCTGGGCGATCAGCTCCTGAGGGAGCTCATAGTAAAAATCAGATGTTCTCATCTTTGGATTCCTCCTCTTTCCACTGCTTTTTCAGCTGCCGCACAAAATTCCATTCTTTGTTGGTGAGATCTGCCTTTTTCAGCAGATCCGGGCGCCTTCTGGCTGTACGAATGATAGACTGCTCTCTGCGCCACTTCTCTATATTTGCATGATGACCGGACATAAGAACCTCCGGAACCTTTTTACCATGCCACTCTTCCGGGCGGCTGTACTGGGGATATTCCAGAAGGTTTCCTGCAAAGGACTCGGTCTCGCCAGACTCCTGATTGCTGAGCACGCCTGGAACCATGCGGGAAATAGAGTCCATCATAACCATGGCCGGAAGCTCGCCGCCTGTAAGCACATAGTCTCCGATAGACACATAATCCGTCACAATTTCTTCCAGAACACGCTCATCAATTCCCTCATAGTGACCGCAAAGGAAAACCAGGTCTTCCTCTTTCGCCATGTCTCTTGCCATCTGCTGATTAAACACCTGTCCCTGCGGGGTGAGATAAACCACACGGGGGCGCTTCCCGGCTTTCTCGGCAATCGCTTCATAAGCCAGGTAAACCGGTTCTGCCTGCATCAGCATTCCAGCACCGCCGCCGTAAGTATAATCATCTACTTTCTGGTGCTTGTTAAAAGCATAGTCGCGGATATTTATGGCCTCCACAGAAAGGATTCCTGCATTAATAGCACGTCCTGTAATGCTGGTGTTCATTCCATTCCGGATCATTTCTGGAAAAAGGGTCAAAACATGGAAATTCATTTACAAAAGTCCTTTCATCAAATGTACCGTCATCACATTCTCCTCCAGATCAACGTCAAGGATGCATTCCTTGATTGCCGGGAGAAGTACTTCCTGATGATCTGGAAGCTCTACTACGTAAACATCATTGGCTCCTGTTTCCATAACATCTTTCAGGGTTCCGAAATGGGTGTTGTCCTCCAGAACCACTTCCATGCCAATCAGGTCGCCGATGTAATATTCATCTTCATCCAGTTCCTGGGCTTCTTCTCTGGGAACCCACAGGTCTCTGCCTTTGTACATTTCAATATCATTTATATTATCAATCCCGTCAAATTTCAGGATCACAAGATTCTTAAAAAATTTCACGTTACGGATTTCCAGCTTTTTCATCTCTCTGCCAGCATCCAGAATCACGTATTCAAGATCCAGGAAACGCTCCGGATCTGTGGTAGGGAATACTTTTACTTCTCCCCGCACGCCATGAGTGGTGGTAATTACTCCAACCTTTAATAAATCTTCCATTCAAAACTCCTCTACAAAAAACGAATATGTCTGCCGTCCAGGACTTTCATAAGTAAAAACAGGAGCCATGTCTCCACAGCTCCTGCATCCATATATCTTGCTTATCATTGCAGAATATCTACAATCACTTTTTTGCTGCTTTTGGAAGAAGCCGCTTTTACTACGGTACGGATGGCCTTGGCGATTCTGCCCTGACGTCCGATCACCTTACCCATATCAGATGGTCCTACCTTCAGTTCGATAACAACAGCGTCATCCTTTTCTGTTTCGGTAACGACTACTTCGTCCGGATTTTCAACAAGAGATTTTGCAATTACTTCTACTAATTCTTTCATTACACACCTCCCTGATCCCGCCCCGGAGCATATTCAAAAAATGCCCTCATCTGGACGTTACAGAAATACCCCCTGAAAATTGCCGGTTACAGTTCACGACTTTCACAGGAAATACTGTGCAGTCTGAACCATTCTGGCAACCTCTAAGATACTCCTTAAATTATTTCTCGATTCCGGCCTGTTTGAGGATCTTAGCAACAACTTCTGTAGGCTGAGCACCGTTTGCAAGCCATTTCTTAGCTGCTTCTTCGTCAACCTTGCATACACTTGGCTCCTGGTTTGGATCATATGTTCCGATCTCTTCGATACATCTTCCATCACGTTTGCTGCGGGAATCTGCAACAACGATTCTATAGTAAGGTGCTTTCTTCTGTCCCATTCTTCTTAATCTGATCTTAACTGCCATTTTAATTTTCCTCCAATTTACTTTCTCTTTATTAGTTAATTTAATTATTTTATGTTAAAAAGGAAGCTTGAAGCCGCCTCTTTTACCACCCATTTTGCTGCCGCCCATGAGACCCGGCATCTGCTTCATCATCTTCTTGCTCTGCTCAAACTGTTTCACAAGGCGATTGACTTCTGCAACCTCCACACCTGCGCCTCTGGCAATTCTGTTCTTGCGGGAAAGGTTCAGGATTCCCGGATTAGAACGCTCCTGTGGAGTCATGGAAAGAATAATGGACTTGGTTCTGTCCATTGCTTTCTCATCAATCACACTCTCCACATCTTTCATCTTGCTTCCCACACCTGGGAGCATATTCAGGATACTAGAGATTCCGCCCATCTTATTCATCTGTTCAAGGCTGGTAAGATAGTCATTGAAATCAAAATCCATCTTCTTCAGCTTCTTGGACATCTCCTGGGCTGCTTCCTGATCTACGGCTGCTTCTGCCTTCTCGATCAGGCTCATTACATCTCCCATACCAAGGATACGGGATGCCATTCTCTCCGGATAAAACTGTTCCAGATCGGATAACTTCTCTCCCATACCTACATACAGGATTGGCTTACCGGTTACGGACTTGATGGAAAGGGCTGCACCACCACGGGTATCACCATCCATCTTGGTCAGGATCACTCCATCGATTCCAACCTTCTCTGCAAAAGTCTGGGCTACATTGACTGCATCCTGTCCGGTCATGGCATCTACTACAAGGACTGTAGCATCTACCTCAATATTAGCCTTAATATCAGCAAGCTCCTGCATCATATCCTCATCGACATGAAGACGACCTGCTGTATCAATGATCACTACATTCTGCTGATTCGCCTTGGCATGTGCAACAGCCGCCTTGGCTATGTCTACCGGGCTCTGTTTATCGCCCATGGTAAAGACTTCCACGCCTTGTTTCTCACCGTTTACCTGCAGCTGAGTGATCGCTGCGGGTCTGTAAACGTCACAGGCTACCAGAAGAGGTTTCTTACCTTTCGACTTGATCTTACCTGCAAGCTTGGCTGCCGTAGTGGTCTTACCAGCTCCCTGAAGACCTGCCATCATAATGACAGTCAGATCATTGCCAGGCTTGATCGGAAGCTCTGTAGTCTCGCTTCCCATAAGATTAACCAGCTCTTCATTTACAATCTTGATGACCATCTGGCCTGGGTTCAGTCCGTTCATAACGTCCTGTCCAACTGCACGTTCCTGTACAGATTTCGTGAACTGTTTCACGACTCTGAAGTTAACGTCTGCTTCAAGGAGTGCCATCTTAACTTCTTTAAGAGCAATCTTAACATCCTCTTCGGTCAGACGGCCTTTGCTTCTCAGCTTCTTGAATACATTCTGAAGTTTATCTGTTAAGCTTTCAAATGCCATGAATTATAACTCCTCTAAAATCACATTGGATATTGCCTCAATATCATCAGCGTGATATCCGGATGCAAGCTCATGTATCTTCTGTACCTGTCCCCGGATATTCACAAACTTCTCCACCAGATGCAGCTTCTCTTCATATCCTTCCAGTGCTTTGTCACAGCGTCTGATCATATCATGTACGCCCTGACGGCTGATATTCAGTTCCTCTGCAACCTCACTTAAAGAATAATCCTCTAGAACTACACTCTCGTAGATCTGCTGCTGTCTCTTCGTAAGAAGCTCTCCGTAAAAATCATAGAGCAAAGTACGTTCCACAAACTTTTCCATTCGTTATCACCTTGGGTATCATACCGTATTTTGTGGTGTGTGTCAAGTGTTTTTTCTTTACACGCAATATTTTTTATATGTCCAAATTTATTATACGCTATTTCTAATTGTCTGCCCTTATGTTATACTATAAAAGCTGCCGAGCCTCCAGCAGAAAGGAGGTGAATTCGATGGATAATATTATTGCTCTAATCCTTGTCCCTGTCGCAGTAAATGTAATTAGCTACTGCATTTACAAATGGCTGGACAGAAAAGACAAATAGGCAGCATAACAGCCTAAGGCATAAGCCACCTACATAAACGGAATAGAAAACCCCGGAAGTCTCGCACACCTCCGGGGTTTTCGTTTGCTTTCGATGGACTATTGCTCTAATCCTTAGCTACTATTAGGATATGCCATAACCAACGAAATGTCAACTTAAAATTCACATATTTTACT
>NZ_JAQDKY010000071.1:0-2934 GCF_027662325.1 Blautia faecis
GGAGAAGAAGGGGAGAAGCCGCTCCTGTATCCCGGAAGAATCGCAGAAGCCAGGGTGATCGCAGTAGCACCAAAAGCAGTACGCCTGGAGGTGTTTGGTGTGGAAGTATCCGTCCGGGCGCGTGATATGGCCTGGGAGTGGATGCTGGATGCCAGTGAAAAATTCCAGGTTGGTGACCTTGTCCAGGTTATGGTTAATAAAGTAGATGGTCAGGAACCAGAACAGATTAGCGTGGAAGTGGATGCCAAAACCCCGACGGCCAATCTCAATAAAGATAATCTTCGGAAATGCCACCGTCAGGGCAAGTACACAGGTGTGATCACAGAAGTTTATAAAGGCACGTATTTTATGAGGCTTGATATCGGGGTGAATGCCGTGGCACATTCGTGCAACATGCCAACCCTTCCGGGAAAGGGAGATAAAATCGGAATTGTAGTGACCAGAATTAACGATAATTACGAAGTCGCAGAAGGGATTATCACAAGGCTGATTAAAAGATATAAATAAAAATTAAAACTAACGAAAATCCTATTGACACAGAAAATGCGATTTTTTTAAAATCGGGACAAACAGGAAAGGAGACGAATGAAATGGCAAAAATGAAGAAAAAACAGCAGAATGAAAAACTGTATTGTCCCTACTGTGGCGGGCTGGCGGTGCTGCGTCCAGCAGAGTATGTTTATGGTGAGCGTAATTTAAATCCTGATAACTATTTGTATGTTTGCAGTGGTTACCCATCCTGTGATTCTTATATTGGAGTCCATAAAAAGAGTATGCGGCCTATGGGAACTCTGGCAAATGGGGATCTTCGCCATAAACGGATTGAAGCACACCGGGCGTTAAATAAGGTGGTACAGGCTGGCATCATGACCAAACATGGTGCTTATATCTGGCTGCAGAACCGCCTGTGCCTGCGGGAAAAGGACATGCACATTGGAATGTTCTCCGAGTACCGGTGTGAGGAAACTATCCGGGAGTGTAATATACTTATGGAACAATATGCAAAGACGAACCGAATTTCTTCCTGTGAGAAGAAAACGCTGGCAGCATGAGAAATGGAAAAAATATCCTGCGTTTGCAGGCGGATGAGGAAGATGTCTACCACCTGATGGATCTAAGGGAACGGTATTTTGTACTGATCGGAGCAGGCTCCCTTATAGAGGGAATCGCGGCTTATTTTCTGTTTTTCCAGATCCGATGCTGGGATCTCATATATCTGTGTGCGGCACTTTTCCTTGGGATTTTTCTTCTTCTAAGGCAGTCAAACAAAATCAGTAAAAGAATCATGGAAGCGGAAGTCTGTTACATGGAGCTGGATGAATTCAGTCTGGCAGTCTGCCAGCCGGAAAAAAACGGGCATTATGAATGCTGCCGGATCTTTTATGAAGAGATTGATAAAATCGTAGAGGGCAGTCGCAGAGGAATCCCGGAATTTTACATTGTGTTGGGCGAAAATGAAAACCGGGAGAGCTTTTTCCTTCTGGACGAAGAAGAGCAGGACCGGACGATCTTCCTTGTCCGCTCGTTTGGATTTAATCATCAGAGGTTTACGGAGTTTTATAGGAAGCTCCGCTGGAATGTTCCCGGAAAAACCCGGATCATTGGAACGAAGAACCAGGAGGTATGGAACCTTCGAAAACCAAATATCGAAGTCTGCATTGTAGCAGGAATGATTGCCTGTTATGTGATTCCGAAACTCCTGGAAGTTATGAAGCTACACTAGGAGGAACTGGATTATGAAATGGTACACAGCCATTGGATGCAAAATGGAAGATGATGAGGGCAGGCTTCTGGTAAAGATTGACGGTCAGGAGAAGGTGCTCACAGAGATGGAAGGCATGCTGTGGGCGGCTCTTACCTGGAGCCTCTGTGCAGAAAATAGAATCTATTCCCAAATGTACCGGGTATTATGCCTTACATTTGGAGAAGAGTATGCAACCGAATGGGCGGACGAAGAGGATTTTTTGTTTTGCTTAAGGCGCCTGAAAAAACGTGGTCTGGTAGCGGAGTGTGATGGCGAGAGTAAGGAGGAAGCTTTGTGGCTCCTTCTTAGTAAATCTGTGGTATCGCCTGTCACGGATTCGTTTTCAGAGCGGTTAGGCGCATTTGCAGACGATCTGGCACTTGGAAAAGGACTGAAAATCGCATTGCGGGCTTTTAAAAGGCCCGTGTTTACCTATGAAGAGCGAATGGTTCTACAGCAGCTTGCAGGTGGTGGCTATATTCCTTATCATCTGGCAGAGTTAACCAGACAGGCGGGTGCCGTTCCCCTGTCTGTGGAAGAACGAAAGATCGTTCAGAAACAGGTCTTGCAGGAATTCATGCAGATCCTGGTTTCCCTATTTAAGAAGAAACAGTTTGTAATCAGCTGCATCCAAGAAGGAGGTCTCCTTGAAGAAAAAGAAGAAATGGAAAACATGGCTGTCTGAGCAGTACCTAAAATACAGAGAACATTATACCGGGATACCGGGCTTTTTTAAAAAGAGAATTGTGAATACCTTACTGTTATCGTTTCTCTTATTGTATGGAGGCTGTGCCCTTGGTCTGGCGCAAAAATCAGCTGGATTTGTGGGATGGACAGTTTTTTTGGCAGTCTGTGGAATTGGGTATGCGGGGTATATTTATTACCTGGCAGTTACAAAATCCTATGAGGTGGTGGAAGGAACTGTGACAGAGATCCATGCGGAACTTCTTTTTGATGGTTTTAAGAGGGTTCTGGTGCAAGGGGATGATGGGATTACCACAGAGCTTTTGTTAAATAAAGAGACAGTTGTCATGTATGGAAAAGCCTACCGCTTTTATTTTAACCAGAATGCACATGCATTCTCAGGAATTCGAAGGTTGGATGCAGCTTTTGATTTTGGAAATTTTTTTGGAGTGGAGGAAGTAAAAGAGTAATCCGGGTCAGGGAGTACCAGGCATGGTTCGAGTCCA
>NZ_JAQDKY010000071.1:2944-8282 GCF_027662325.1 Blautia faecis
CGAGGATTACTTCGCACATTTCTCCCAGATCAAGATGGAAGGCTTTAAAATGCTTTCCGGTAAGCAGCCTGTACAGTTTGAAGTTGGAACGGACGAAAATGGCAGGGCGCTTGCAATGAATATCCTTCCCCTTATAGCAGAGGAAGATGCATAAAAGAAAATAAATTTTGAAACACAAAATATATAAAAAATGTGTTTGACAGCCACAAGATGTTGTGGTAACCTTTAAATGAAATCATATTTTATCAGTCATCTATGGCTGATCTTACATTTTAGATCCGGACATTCCGGATGAATCTCTTTTGGGCGGTTCGCCCTAAACTCAGCAAATAAGTTAGAACATTGGAAGATACGAAAAGATAGGAATTCTTTTGGTGTCTTTTTTTGTTGCAAAATGAAGAAAAGGAGGAAGCAGAATGAGAAAAATTAAAGAGACCGTACTGGTCAAAATGGAAAAAAGGAATGCCAGATAACAGAAAAAGAAAGAAGAGGAGAACATTTTATGCAGGAAGTAAATTGGGATGCTGTAAATTTGTTAGAACTGGGAATGCTGCTTGATATGGCAAAAGATGGATATGAATTCCAGATTGCGGATGGAAGAATTAAGTCCATTGAAGTAAAGCTCCTGTCCTGAATGCAAAAGGAGGGGCTATGTACTATAAGGATGATTTTAATGTAACGTTTGAAGAGGAATCCGCTTTTTACAAGTATCTGGATGATGTGGAAAAACGGGCCGAATGGTTCCGGGCACAAAGCAAGGATCTGACAGTGGAAGCGGTTACGAAGGACAGTACCTGCACCCCGATTGGGAATATCAATCTGGAATATTTAAAAGAGGATACCATAAATAATTCCGGGCTGCTGATTAAAACCCCAGACCGCAGCTGTTTTCTTGGCATATCTGCCATCAAAAGCTTAAAAGGCAGGGCCAGGATAGACGGAAAGGCGCTTGCAGAATTAGACAAAGAAACACTTGCCTATATCCTGAACAAATGTCTGAAGGTCTCCAGGGGAAAATCCCTGCTCCGCTTTTGTGAAGGCAAGGTGCGGGCAGTCCTGTCTGGCGACGAAAAAGACTATTCTATCTTGTCCATGCCAGAGGTCTATGAAATTGCAGGGGCTTATATCTACAGCGATTTTGAATACGCGTCTTTTAAATCCGGATGTGCGGACCATAATCTGGTAAATGCGACCTGGGAGCTAAGAGACCGGCGACTGACCGAAGCCTACAAGGAACTGCTGGAACGCTATGGGAAGACTTTTAACGGAGAGCTGTATGCTTCGGTCCGGATCACCACCTCCGATGTGGGAAGTTCAGGAGCCAATATCTTCTATACGGTGTCCGTTCAGAACCAATATATTGTATTGGGAGAAAACTTGAAAGTGCGTCACAAAAACTGCAAGGGTACCGAAGACTTCAACCAGAACATGGCTTCTATTTTTGAATACTATAAGGAAGCTCTGCAGGAGGTCCTGCGGCTTAGTGAAATCTGGGTGAACCATCCTGCCAATGCCATGATCGGCGTTATGAAGCAGGCTGGTTTTTCCAAAAAGCTGATTGCAGAAACGGTAGAGCGTTTTCGGGCGGCAGCAGGGGATGTCCCCTGTAGTGCCTACGAAATCTATTGCGGGATCTGTGATGTGATTTCCATTGCAAGGCAGCAGGAAACGAATGCGAGAGGACTACTTCTTTTGGAGGAAAAAGTGGCAGCCTGTGTAAGCAAACGTTGGCATGAGCTTGATATGCCAGGTGAAATTAAATATTAAATAATGACAAAGGCAGGAACCCCTGTCTTTTTGTATGAAGGAGGAACATATGCAGTATCCGGACTGGGTTATGGAAGCAAAAAAATCCAGGGAATTACTTTCGTGGATACAGGATCCGGTACACAGTATTAAAAAGTTTCATAGCCAGCTATTCATAAAGTGCCAGGAAGAAAACTGCATGTTATTTTATGCAGCTTCTGCTTGGAGGGATTGTTTACAGCTTCGGAAACCAAAGCTTTGCAGCATACTTTATCTGCCGGATTATTCTTTGTATGAGGCAGATTCTGTATTCTATCAGGCGGTCGGGATACCTGCCGATTTTCTTTTTCCGACGAAAGAAAGTCTGAAGAAAGAGGTGGAAATGAAGGTTACCCATTTGGTGAAAAACATGATGGATACAAACTGGGATCAGCTTTTGCTTAAGTACCAGCACCAGAGGGGCAGTCTTGTTCCAAATATAAACCGGATACAGGTAGAGGAAACTTCCAAAAGATTCCTGGAGGCCAGAATAAAGCCTGAGGAGCTGTTTTACAGTCCAAGCTTTACCTTTGAAAAAGCGCAGATGGAATATACGGATGTGATGTTTCTTTACACCTTGAACCATGCGAAGAAGGCTGTAAAAATGATCGCAGATAAGTGGCTTTCGGAATCTTTTTGGGAGATTTCGCAAAAAAGAATCTACATTGGCTGTGTGCGGGAAGAAATGAAAGAGCTGCAAAAAGGTGCAGCATAAAATAAGGAGGAACTGAATTTATGGGTAAATATGCGTATCTGAACCTGACTCAGAAAATGATTAAAATAAGAAAGATGGTGCCAAAGCTGTTAAGAAAACGTTACAGCGAAGAGGTGCCCTATGATTTTGTGAGATTGGATGATGTCTATGAATACCTCACCCCTGCCTTAAATAAATACGGCGTGGATTTTGAGGTCCTTGGTGAAGCATCCACGCAGCTGGATGCTTCTGGAAATCCAGCCTATCTGACACCGTTTGGCAATATGTGGCGGTATGAAGCGGATTTAAAGCTTTGCTGGACAAATGCAGATCATCCAGAAGAAAAAAATTACAGTGATATTCATGTAGTCGGAACCAATGAGGTTCCAGACAAGGCCAAAGGTGCAGCCTGGAGCTACGGACTGAAGTATTATTTATTAAATAAATTCAACATCGTCCAGGCGACCACCGAGGATCCGGATATGCGAGGCCCTGCTCCGGATGGCGATAAAACAAAAAAAGAAAAAAGTGAGGAACCAAAGAAACCTGCAAAAAAACAGAACCAAAATGCGGTGCAGACAGAGCCAAAGAAGAAGGAAGCCAAAGAAGAGTCTGAAAATCCCCCGAAATCTGACTCTGCTTTCACTTCTACAAAAGAAACCGGGCAGTCTTTGAAGCAAAAAGAAACTACCTTGAAGACCGTTCGTAATGGAAACAGCAGAAGCAGTAAAAAGGCTGTTCCGGTTTCGGATGATTCTTTTGATCTTGAAATCAGTCCTGACGAGATCCGGGATGCACGCAAAGAGGAGGATGAAAATTTGCCTGGCCAGATGCAGTTTGGCATGGAAGAAAAAGATCTGGAAGAGAGTTTTCTGGAGGAAAACGAGTCTGAAGAAGAAACGCTTGGTACAAGTGAGGAACCCTTAGAGGAAACAGCAGATGAGATGCCAGACGAAGTGCCCGAGGATACAGAGCGTTTTGAAGCAGAAGCGGAAGAAATTTCTGGTGAAACCGAGGAAGAAGAGTTTCATTTTGTTCGTGCAGAAGACGAAAACCCCTTTGCAGATGACAGCGAAGAGGAAACAGA
Source organism: Blautia faecis (assembly GCF_027662325.1). Classification (NCBI taxonomy): domain Bacteria; kingdom Bacillati; phylum Bacillota; class Clostridia; order Lachnospirales; family Lachnospiraceae; genus Blautia; species Blautia faecis. The sequence goes on from NZ_JAQDKY010000071.1 coordinate 6,511, forward strand.
CGAAGGCTTCGGTATGGAATCTGAGGAAGAAGAGCTGGAACGTGCCAGAAAGGTAATGTGCAATTTTGGTCTTTTTAGTGGAAAGACGCTCGGTGAGATGATGGAAAACCCAAAAGGGGCAGACACAGTCAGATGGATGGCAACCGGTTATTACGGCAGCAACATGGAAATGGTAAATGCTGCAAAGATTATTGTGGCACATGAAAAACAGAACAGACTTGCAGCATAAACGTATTGTGGCTCCGGGAGAACGGAGCCACATTTTTTAGGAGGGATTATGTACGAACATCCATTTACCATAAAAGAAGTGGCGTGGTTACTGTCCATACGGTGCCTTGAAGGAGGATCAGATCAGGAGTTTCCGGTGGAATGCCCCTATTGTGGCGATACCAGAGGAAAATGCAGCTTTTGCATTAGCAAAAATGGGGAAATCAAAAACGTTTTCCATTGTTTCCACTGCGGGCAGGGCGGAAATATGCTTACCCTGTATGCAGACATTATGGGGCTTTATGGAGAAGACCGGTGCAAAACAGCTTATCAGGAAATCATAAACCGCTTGGAAAATGGCGGTCAGGTGACAGGAAGTACCTATAAAAAGATAACTTGCCGTTACAAGGCCAAAACGGACGAGGTTAAAAGATCCCCAGAATACGTGGACCTTGTGTACCGTCAGATGCTTTCCCTTTTGCAGCTTCACACCCTGCATAAACAGGACTTGAAAAGACGTGGTGTGACAGATCCGGAAATAAAGGAACTGGAACGAAAGGGCTATAAAAGCATTGAACCCAAAAAGGCAGGGACTATTGCGAAAAAACTATTGGAAAAAGGATTTAGGCTGGACGGAATCCCAGGTTTTTTTCGGAATCGGGACGGCATGTGGGAAGCTTCGTTTTATGAGGGAAACAGAGGCTACCTGTGCCCTGTGTATTCCCTGAATCATAAAATAAAGGGCTTTCAGATCCGGGTTGACCATCCGGTGAACAAAAGAAAATATATCTGGTTTACAAGCAGAGGCAGCCCGGCCGGGGTGTCCGGCTATATAAGCCCGGTACAAAGGAGCATCCATGTAACAGAAGGAATTTTAAAGGCAGAGCTTGCCAGCCTAAGAAGCGGATATCCTTATATTGGAATCCCAGGGGTGGGAAACTATAAAAGTCTGTTTCCTGTGCTTGCAGATTTAAAAAGCAGGGGGTTACAGACCGTGTACGAATGTATGGATATGGACAAAATGATGGATCTTACCTGCCGTTGTGACTGTATGGAAAAGTGCATCGTATGTGGGACACCAGAACGGTTGTTGAGAAAGCAGGAGTGCCCACAAAAAAGGAGAAAGCGTGATACCATCCGGAAAGGATGCCTTAAACTGTATGACATGTGCGAAAGGCTTGGGTTAAACTGCCAGAGAATCAGCTGGGACACGGATACAGACGGTTTGTGGCTCGGCAATTACAAGGGCGTGGATGACTGGATTTACAGCAAGCCACCAGAAGAAAAAGAGAGTTTTTATTGATTTAGTCAAATAAAAGGGGATCTGAAATCTGTATTCAGGTCTCTTTTTATCTGGCTAAACAGGCCAGTAGAAAGGAGAAAAAGATGGAAATCAGGGACAGACCATGCCTGGTAAAAACCAGGGACAGACCATTATCTAGGAGAGGAGAAAAACATTGGGTAAATTTAAGGGAAAAAGGTGGCTTGCAGGTGCAATGGCGGTTATGCTGTGCTGCAGCAGCTTCCTTCAGACAGGTGTTTTTACAGTATCCGCTGAAGCGGAG
>NZ_JAQDKY010000072.1:0-759 GCF_027662325.1 Blautia faecis
AATTTGTGGAAGAACTGGTAAAGGAAATCGGGAAAGAAACAGGATTCAGAGTGGAATTTTGTGCAGCGGATGAAGAGGAAACACAGGATTGTATGAATGTGTACACGAATGAAAATGGAAAGCTTCGATTGCTGACAGAGAAGATATATTGCAAAATGAAAACAGAGGGGAAAACGCTCTCTGAGGTTGTACAGGCAGTCAAACAGTCAACTGATGATTTCCTGAAAATGGGAATCTCAGGTAAGCTGAAACAGCTGCAGTGTTATGAGCAGGTAAAAGACAAGCTTTTTATCAGACTGCTTAATGTGGAGAAAAATAAGGAAGAACTGGAAAATTCGCTCTACAAACAGAATGGGGAAATTGCACTGACTTTATATATGAAGATTTCCAATGAGGACGGAAAACTTACGAGCTGTAAAGTACCTTTAAGCTATGTGGAGAAATGGCCTGTAAAGAAAGAGACTGTTTTTGAGGAAGCTATGAAAAATACCATGTCGATGATGCCGCCAAGAGTATGTGAAGTATTGAAGCTGGTTCAAAACCCAGCTTATGAGGGAGAAGATATTTATGCTTCTGATTATATTCCGGAAAAAGATGCGGTAGGAAACTGTATGAGCACCAGATTAAAAACAAATGGTGCAGTGGCAATCTTTTACCCGGGTGTTGCAAGGACATTCTGTCATAAGCTTGGGGCAGAAGGCTTGTATCTGGCATTTACAAGTGTTCATGAGGTGATGCTCCATGATGAGGAAAGTGTGG
>NZ_JAQDKY010000072.1:769-8074 GCF_027662325.1 Blautia faecis
ATACTGTCAGAACGAAACGGTATCAAATCTAACGACCGTTTGATCTGGTATGGCATCTTCCATACGAAAATCTGCGATTTAGGTTCCTTTTGATACTTTTTTTATGCAGGGTAGTTTTGATACTGGGAGTGAGCTGCTTTAGAAAATTTTAAGAATAGGAAAAATTGTTTTCATGGAAATTAAGTACAGATTATGCTATAGTGATGATAGAAGAATGGTAATGGGAGGTGTTTGAAACGGCTGAAAAAAATAAAGTGAAACCGGATACCATACTAAAGACATTCTGGCGGGACAATGACCGCTTTGCAGATTTATTTAATGCCGCATTATTTGGCGGGGAACAGGTGTTAAATCCAAGAGACCTTACAGAAGTGGATACCGATGTTTCCTCGTTCTTGAAATTTAATGGACACGCAGAAACTGTCCAGAAAGTTCTGGATGTGGTGAAGAAGACCGCATACGGAGTTGATTTTGTAATCTGGGGATTGGAAAACCAGGCGAAAATACATTACGCAATGCCGCTTCGCCATATGCTGGGTGATTGTTTTTCCTATTTAAAAGAATATAATGAGATCGCAGCCAGGAACAGAGCAGAGAAAGGTTTTGAATCTTCGGATGAATTTCTTTCCAACCTGAAGAAAACAGACCGTCTTCATCCTGTGGTCAGCCTGTGCGTATATTATGGCGAAAATGAATGGGACGGGCCGTTCTGTCTGACGGATATGCTGGAAATCCCAGAGAAACTGAAAACACTGGTATCCGATTATAAAATGAATCTGATTGAGGTAAGAAATAGTGAACCCCTGCGTTTTCATAACCCGGATGTAGATACGGTGTTTGATGTAAGCCGTTCTATTTATGAGCGTAACTTTGATAAGATCAACACCATATACAGGGATAAGAAAATCTCAGCAGAGCTTGGTGTGGTGATCGGGGCAATCACGGAATCACAGAAACTGATAGATCAGGCATTGAAATCCGAAAAAGAAGGAGGTCAGATCAATATGTGTGGAGCACTGGAAGAGTTAGTAGATAAGGGCAGACAGGAAGGAATGCAGAAAGGAATGCAGAAAGGAATATTGGCAAATATCAGAACCTGTAAAACCTTTCATATCAGCAAAGAAGATACAATTAAGAATATCGCAAAGGAGTTTTCTCTGCCGGAAGAAGATGCTATTGAATATGTAGAAAAATACTGGTAAGCAATTAAAGCAACCAGATGTAACCAGGAGAGTGGAATCTGTAAAAGGGTTCTGCTCTCTTTTTATTTTACAACAGGAAAGGATAAACAGGATGATCTATGGATATTGCAGGATTTCAACACCGCGCCAGAATCTGGAACGACAGGTCAGGAATATTCGGAATAACTATCCTGATGCTGTTATAGTAAGGGAAATATACACAGGAACGAAAGTGCAGGGAAGAAAAGAGTTTACGAAGATGCTTAAAAAGGTAGCAAATGGTGATACGCTTGTTTTTGACAGTGTTTCACGAATGAGCCGTACTGCACAGGAAGGATATGGAATATATGAAGAGTTGTATAACCGGGGCGTGTCCCTGGTATTTTTGAAGGAGCCCCACATCAATACCAGCACATATCAACAGGCAATAGACAGTCAGTTGTCTATGAAAATTAATACAGGAGATCTGGCTTCGGATGAACTGATGGCTGGAATCTTGAATGCTGTCAATGGCTATATCTTAAACCTTGCCAGAAAACAGATTCTTCTGGCTTTTGAGCAGTCAGAAAAAGAAGTAGCAGATCTGCACCAAAGAACCAGGGAGGGCATCGAGACAGCACGCCTTAATGGAAAACAGATTGGACTTCCGGCAGGAACCAAGCTGGTTACGAAAAAATCTGTGGAATCGAAGCGGTTAATCCGTAAGTACAGCAGAGATTTTGAAGGTGCGCTCAGCGACAAAGAGTGTATTGTTCTGATCGGGATTTCCAGAGGTTCTTATTATAAGTACAAACAGGAACTGAGACGTATGGAAATGGAGGATGCGACAAAACGCACAAAGTAGATGCCAGGATAATCCATAGTAAACCGGGAACAGCTAATACAAACCGCCTATGAGGAACCATATTATAATTGGAACAGATTCGGAGGTGATGATAATGCTTGATAACGTTCCTGATACTCTTACACTTGCGGAATTACAAAGTGTACTTCAGATTGGAAAGAATACAGCACTGCGCCTTGTGCATGATAATATTATTACAGGGCATCGTGTTGCTGGAAAGTGGTTGTTCTTGAAAGAGGATGTTCTGGAATTTATAAAAAATAGCTGAAATGAAATTATTATGATTTACGACGACTCGTAATGATGATACAATAATGTCATCAGAAAGAGAGGTGTAGTCTATGCCAACAATTATACCGATTAGAGATTTAAGAAAAACCAGTGAACTCTCTGAACTTGCACATAAAAAGCAGGAACCTATCTATGTCACAAAAAATGGATATAGTGACCTGGTTGTAATGAGTTCTGAGTTCTACGAGCACTTGGTACAGAGCAACAAAATAGATCAGGCAATTTATGAAGCTGAAAGAGAGATAACAGAAGGTGCAGAGCCGATTGCGATGGAAGATGCGATGGAAAGGCTGAACAAGAAATATTATGGATAAATATAAGGTTCTGCTGTATCCAAGAGCATATCGGGACATTGAAGACATCTATTCATATATTGCACTTGAAAAAATGGCACCTGAAAATGCGCAAGGGCAAACGAATAGAATCTGGGAGGCTTTAAAAAAGTTGGAGCTTTTTCCAGAATCACATCAAGACCGGCTGGTTGGTCGTTACGCTGATAAGGGATACAAGCAGCTTATGATTGACAACTATATTGCAATTTACAGAATTGAGAAAGAAACGAAAAAAGTTTTTGTTGTGACGATACAATATCAAGGACGGAATTTTTAGATGGAAGGGCAGTTGATAGTGATATCGGCTGTCCTTCTGACTTGGACGGAGATTGATTATGGGTAATAAAAGGTTGAATTGTTGTAAAACGGATTTGTTATACATTTCATGCGTTGTAGCACAATATATTCAGAATTAGAAGCCTGTAATGTGAATGATAAGTTGATGATTAAAGAATATATAACGATGGAGAACGTTAAAAATGAATGATTATATTCCACAGGATCCATATTTTAATAAGGTTGTACATTGGTTTTTGGCAGAAAAGAAAGAGATTGGTGAGGAACAATTTTTGCAGCTTAGATTTATTACTGCTATGGTGCGAGAAGGGAAATGTAGAGTTGAAGATTTGCCACAGAATAGAGAATTAGACAAAATAATATCTGGGTGGATAAAATGTAGGCTTGTTAATGAACAAGAAGTAGTAGACATATATAAAAACGATCGAATACAGCTTAGGGTTATTTGTGAGATGTGGAAAATTAAGTTACCAGAAAAGATAGATTATGACCTGGTATTGAAATTACATTATTTATTAGGTGTAAATGAAAAGAAGGAGGACTCACCTATTGCGAAGGATCCAATTTTTTCAAAAATTGTAAATCATTTTCATGGGATGCAGGAGAAAAACAAGAATGAGATACGATATAATCTAAAACAGCTGTATCAATTGAGATTTATTGCTTTCATAGTAAAACAGGAGCGCTATAAGCTTGAAAACATCGGTGTACAAGGGGTACAAACAAGATAAAATAGAAATGAGGGGCGATAGAGCGGAAATGTCAGATTTTCCACTCTATCTGAACACGGTCGCTGGTGGCCTTGATCGTAGAGATCAAACCATCGGCGGCTTTTCTTTTGTCGTCAAAATCTATGCTCTCCCAGTTGTCGAGATAATAGGATAACTTCTTTATCTGCTGGGGCGATATGGTTTCAACGCTCAATTCGGCGATTGCCTTTGAAATGGTCTGGCGTCGGGTGTCCAGTTCTTCAATTTTTTTGTTAGCGTAGGCAAGCAAGGTCGCATTGGCTCCGGTCAGTGTGTCCAGCAGCTTTTCAATTTCTGCCTCCACCTGTGCCAGCTCTACTTGATAGGCTGTCAGCTTCGGATTGACCTTTTCCTCTTTGCCGTGGAGTATCTGAAAATCTTTGAACTTCTCCTGCATGGCCGAGAAAATGAATTGCTCAAATTCTTCTTTGCGAATTTTCCCGCAGCCTGGACAGCCTTTATTTTCCGTCCGTTTGGTACAGCGGAAATATCCGGTGCTGTTTGGTACATGGGTGGCTTTCAGAGCATACCCACAATGACCGCATTTGATTTTTCCGGCCAGCCAAGTATTTTTCGGTTTCCGTCCCTGCTGGAAGGTGGTATTTGCCATAAGTTTTTTCCGGCATTTCAGCCATGTGTCAGAGGAAATGAGTGCTTCGTGGGGAGCGATAACAAGTATCTGGTCTTTTAAGCACCTGTCCTTGTCCTCCTTCACATCCCGCCCCTGATAGAGATAGCAGCCGTTTGTTCCGGCAAAGTCGGAAGCGTCATTGACAATCGCTGCGCCCTGGCTCTTGAAAAATTCGTACAGTTCCAAATCGGCCTGTGCGTAAACGGGGTTTCTTAAAAGCTGGGAAAGAAATGTACGGAACATGGATTTGCCATAAATTTTTATGTCATGTTCCTCGAAGTATCGGGTAATATCTCCGAAGGAGGTTTCCGATTCAGCGTACATTTCAAACATCAGCCGAACATGGTCGGCGGCTACGGGGTCGGCAACCATTTTCTTTGTGCGGATACCCTCTACCACAGTAGGCTCTAACTGATAACCGTATGGTGCCTGTCCGCTCATGTGAAAGCCTTTCAGGCACCGGGAATAGTAGGCGTCTGTGACACGCTTCTGAATTGTCTCACGTTCAAGCTGGGCGAATACAATGCAGATATTCAGCATGGCCCGGCCCATCGGGGTCGAAGTATCAAACTTTTCCGTGGAGGATACAAACTCCACATCGTACTCTTGAAACAGCTCCATCATCGTTGCAAAGTCCAGAATAGAGCGGCTTATACGGTCCAGCTTGTACACGATGACCCGCCGGACCTTTCCCTTGCGGATCTCGCCCAGTAGCTTTTGAAACTCCGGTCTGTCCGTGTTCTTACCGGAATAGCCTTTGTCCTTGAATACCCGGCAGCTCCCGCCTTTCAATTCATACTTGCAAAAGTCAATCTGACTTTCAATGCTGATACTGTCCTTGCGGTCTACTGACTGTCTTGCGTAAATACAATCTTCTCTGATAAATTCCATATTGGGCTCCTTTCCTTGTTGGAATGGAGCTACCAACCTTACAACTATATTATACCATCAGCAGCCCCGGACAACAATGTTGCGAATGATTAGGGAAATCTGTCCCCATATTTACTGAACACCTCGTAAAGACAACGCTCAATTTCTTTTTTGCGCTGTTCTTTCTCCTTCGGGGGAAGTACCGGCGTGAGGCTTTCCAGCACAATGATCTTCCCTTGAAATGCGACAGACTTTGTTTCTCGTTCATAAGTGACAGCTTGCGTCATTGAAAACCTCCTTTGCGAAAGTGCGTGTATATGCCAGCCTTTCCCACTTGTCCCGTGGGGAAACGTCAAAAGACGGCACCCAGCAGGTGCCGCCCTTTGAGCTTTCTCCACTTCGGGTCAATGTGGCCCGAGGTCAGTAAGGACTGGAAAGGTACTTTTCTTTGGCGTCCTCCACGCTGTTGAGGTCGAATACTTCATAAAGCTGCCCCACAACACGCCGTATATCCTTCTTTGAAAATCCGCAGTCCTCCATTGCCATAATGACATAACCACGGCAGGCGTCATTGCTCCATTCGTCCGGTTCCAAGCCGGGGATCATTCCAAACGCATTTCCCATAAAGTGCTCCTTTTTTGAAAAGATGGGGAGCCACGCCGGATTGGTTGGCCTATCATCAGACAGCATTGCCGGGGGCTCCCCATAGGTTTTCACTTCATTTCAGACACACCGGACGGGCATAGGCTTCATGCCCCATAGTATTTCAACTCTCCCCATTCTGATGGCAAGGCGTTCTCATTGCCTGCGACGGCTCACGGCTTGCAAGGCCGCTTCAACGCTCGGACTGTGACTAAACGCAAGTATCCGGGTTCTGCGCCTGTTCCGGTGGAGCCAGCCTTGCCCCACCTATGGCATGGACCTGTTCGCTCGCTCAGTTTTACAAAGACTGTATTCTCTGAAATCCGAGGTCATGGCGGGTCTGTCACACAGCGCGTTCCCCTTCGTATCCGGGTGTCTTTTTATTCAATTTTCAATCTGCATGAGGCTTGTCTGAACCTCGGGCCATTGTGACCCGAAGTGTTTTGCCTCTCATAAGCCATTTCATTTTCCGGCCTAAATCGGTACGCCTTACAAAGAATTTTTCAAAATTTTTTCTAAGCGCCGCAGACCTCGCTCGATTGCGACACGAACCACTTTTTCATGGACGCCCTCTGCCCGGGCAATGTCCTGTTTGGTCATGCCGAGAATGAAATGAGCATAAATCCGTTTTGCCTGTTTGTCCGGCAAACTGGAAATCGCTGCGTGAAGCTCCTGCATGGTCACTTTCCGCTCATACAGTTCATGGGGCGATAAGGCGACAAAGACAGCTTCGTGCTCCAGCCCGTCGTCCCGATCAAGGGAATAGTAGGCTTTGTGGCGGTATGTACGCAGCCGATAAGCAGCCTCTTTACGCTCAAACTCTTTGAACATTTCTGCAACTTCTTCCGATACTTCCATGAAGCAATCCGATGTATAAAATGGGTAATAGTCCCGCAAATTGATAATAGCCATATTGACCTCCGTTTCGGTTGTTGGTTGACGAGTGACCGAAACGAAGGCGGCGGGGAGCGGCACCGGGGAATGACTTCGGGCCAACATGACCCGAAGCTAACGCATAAGAACGCAAAAGCGCCCGGGCGGCATGAAGCCACACGGACGCATGAAATGACATAATAATTAAGGTTCCAACAAATTTTGCATACATAGCCGGAATAACCCGGAGGCGGAGCTATGCTTTTTTTAACTGATGTAGGTCATGGGTGCTATGAAAAAAGGCAAAAATAGACACGGCGGCAATCCTCCTATATGCCGCCGTGGATTTACACGGTGTTAGGTCGTCGTTGGTTTAGGATAGACGAAAAGAAACGGCGGCTCTGATTTTCTCAAAACCGCCGTATCAGTCGATGATACAGAAAAGCGCACGAAATCCTCTGCCCGTCAGCGGTTTTTTTCTTTTCCCCGCTGTGGAGGCAGATGTTTGAATATGCAGGTATGTTTCATGCCGCAAAGGCCACAAAACATACCATGTTAGTCATTCAATTTGAATTAGAGTTCAATTCTTGCTTTC
>NZ_JAQDKY010000073.1:0-2922 GCF_027662325.1 Blautia faecis
GGAGAAGAAGGGGAGAAGCCGCTTCTGTACCCTGGAAGAATTGCAGAAGCCCGAGTGATCGCAGTGGCGCCAAAGGCAGTACGTCTGGAAGTGTTCGGTGTGGAGGTATCTGTCAGGGCGCGTGATATGGCCTGGGAGTGGATGCTGGATGCTAACGAAAAATTTCAGGTTGGAGATCTTATCCAGATCATGGTCAATAAAGTAGAAGGAACAGAACCGGGTGAAATTCATGTGGAAGTTGATGCGAAAAGTCCGACGGCGAACATCAATAAGGACAATCTCAGGAAGTGCCACAGGCAGGGAAAGTACACTGGAGTTATCACTGAGGTATATAAGGGAACTTATTTCATTCGTCTGGATATTGGAATAAATGCGGTGGCGCATTCCTGCAACATGTCTGCACTTCCTGGAAAGGGAGATAAGATTGGAATCGTGGTGACCAGAATTAACGATAATTACGAGGTTGCAGAAGGAATCATCACAAGACTGATTAAAAGGTGGAAATAAAAGTTCAAAATCCTATTGACACAGAAAAAGCATTTTTTTTACAATCTGGGCAAACAGGAAAGGAGACAAATTGAATGACAAAAACGAAGAAAAAAAAGCAGACTGAAAAACTGTATTGTCCATACTGTGGAAGGATGGCAGTGTTACGCCCGGCAAAGCATGTCTATGGCAGCCGGAACCTGGATTCTGGCAATTATCTGTATGTCTGCAGTGGTTATCCATCCTGTGATTCTTACATCGGGGTACATAAAAAGACCATGCGCCCTATGGGAACCCTGGCAAATGGGGATCTGCGCCATAAGCGGATTGAAGCACACCGTGCCTTAAACCAGGTGGTAAATTCTGGGATGATGACGAAAAAAGGTATATATATCTGGTTGCAGAACAGGTTCGGTCTAAGGGAAAAAGATATGCACATCGGAAAGTTTTCAGAATACCGGTGCGAAGAAACTGCCCGGGAATGCAAGGCTTTACTGGAACAACATACAAAAAGAAAGCAAACTGTTTCAAATAAAACAGATCTGGCGGCATGAAGAAAGGAAGGCATTGTTTGCATCTGCAGGCTAATGAAGAGGATGTTTACCGTTTAATGGACACAAAAGAACGGTACTTCTGGATGATTGGTATCGGCTCTTTACTGGAGGGAATCGCAGCATATTTCCTATACTTTCGGATCAAATGCTGGGACCTGTTATATCTATGCGTGATACTTGCCTTGGGAATTATACTTCTTTTAAGACAGGCTGTTAAAATCAGCAGAAAGATCATGGAAGCAGAAGTCTGCTATATGGAGTTGGACGTAGACAGTCTGGCGGTCTGCCAGCCGGAGAAAAACGGACATTATGAATGCTGTCGGATATTTTACAATGAAATAGACAAGATTGTAGAAGGCACCCTTCGAGGAGTCCCTGAGTTTTATATTGTTTTAAATGATCAGAAAGAAAAAGAAAGCTTTTTTCTTTTAGATGAGGAAGAGCAGAACCGAAATATCTTTCGAGTTCGTTCATTTGGATTTGACCATCAGAAATTTATCGAATTTTACAGGAAGCTACGGTGGAACGTACCTGGAAGGGTCCGGATCATCGGAACAAAAAATCAGGATGTGTGGAATCTTCGAAAACCAAATATGGAAATCTGTATCATGGTAGGAATGATTGCCTGTTATGTGATTCCAAAACTCCTGGAAGTAATGAAGCTGTTTTAGGAGGAAAAAGGCTATGAAATGGTACACGGCAATCGGCTGTAAAGGAGAAGATGGGGAAGGGCGGCTTCTGGTGAAAACTGATAACCAGGAGAAGGTACTTACAGAAATGGAGACCATGCTCTGGGCAGCCTTTACCTGGACAATATGTGCAGAAAACAGAATCTACTCTCAGATGTACCGGGTACTTTGTATTACATTTGGGAAAGAACGTGCAACAGAGTGGGCGGATGAAGAAGATTTCCTGTTTTGTTTAAGACGCCTGAAAAAGCGCGGACTGGTAGCAGAATGCGAAGGGGAAAATAAAGAGGAGGCTTTGCAATTTCTTTTTAGTAAATCAGTAGTAGCCCCTGTTGTAGATTCCTTTTCTGGCCGTGTAAGGGAATTTGCAGAGAATCTGGCTCTTGGAAAAGGAATAAAAGCAGCGATGCGAGCGCTTAAAAAGCCGGTATTTACTTATGAAGAACTCAGGGTGCTGCAGCAAATTTCCAGAAACGGGTACATTCCAGACCATCTGGCCAGCTTAAATGAGCAGGCAGGGAATGTCCTGCTATCAGCAGAAGAAAAGAAGAAAGTTCAGGATCAGGTTGGGGTGGAATTCATGCAGATTCTGATTTCCTTATATCAAAAGAAACAGTTTGTGATCAGCTACATCAAAGAAGGAGGCTTCCTTGAAGAAAAGAAACAAATGGAAAATATGGCTGTCTGATGCAATATTGAAACACAGGCGAACCTATGCCGGTATACCCGGATTTTTTAAAAAGAGAATTGTGAATACTTTATGTTTATCATTTCTCTTACTGTATGGAGGCTGTGCACTTGGCCTGGCACAAAGATCTGCCGGATTTGTGGGCTGGACAGTCTTTTTAACTATCTGTGGGATCGGGGATGCGGTTTATGTTTATTATCTGGCAGTGACAAGATCCTATGAGGTGGTGGAAGGAACAGTATCTGAAATCCATGCGGAACTTTTTTTTGATGGCTTTAAGAGGGTTATAGTGTTGCAATCAGATGGGCTTACTACCGAGCTGTTGCTTAACAAAAGAACCAATGTTATGCATGGGAAATCTTATCGATTCTATTTTAATCAAAATGCACATGCATTTTCTGGCATTCACAGGCTGGACGCTGCTTTTGATTTTGGAAATTTTTTTGGCGTGGAGGAGGTAAAAGAATAATCCAGGGCGGGGAGCATCAGGCATGGTTCGAGTCCA
>NZ_JAQDKY010000073.1:2932-7402 GCF_027662325.1 Blautia faecis
GGAAGATTACTTTGCCCATTTCTCCCAGATTAAAATGGAAGGTTTTAAAAGGCTTTCCGGCAAGCAGCCTGTACAGTTTGAAGTAGGTGCCGATGAAAATGGCAGGGAAATTGCCGTGAATATTGTCCCTCTTACAACAGGGGAAGAAGCGTAAGAGCTAATAAATTTTGAAACACAAAATATACAAAAAATGTGTTTGACAGCCACTATATCTTGTGGTAACCTATAAATGAAATCATATTTTATCAGCCATTATATGGTTGATCTTTCATTTGGATCCGGACATTCCGGATGTTTATCTTTTGGGCAGTTCGCCCTAAAACCAGCAAATACTTTGGAACATTGGAAGACGCGAAGAGAAAGGTTTTCTTTTGGTGTCTTTTTTTGTTAAATAAATGAAAAGGAGGAGCCAGAATGAGAAAAATCAAAGAGACTGTACTGGTCAAAATGAAAAAAAGAAGTGCCAAATAACCCAAAAAGAAAAGGAGAAGATTTATGCAGGAAGTAAACTGGGATGATGTAAATTTATTAGAACTTGGAGTGCTGCTTGACATGGCAAAGGATGGATATTTTTTCCAGATTGCAGATGGACGTATCAGATCCATTGTAGTAAAGCTCATATCCTGAACTCAAAGGAGGGGCTATGTACTATAAGGATGATTTTAACGTGACATTTAAAGAGGAATCTGCTTTTTATAGATATCTGGATGATGTTGAGAAAAGGGCTGAATGGTTCCGTGCACAGAGTAAGGATCTGAAGGTAGAAGCAGTAACAAAAAATAGCATCTGCTCCCCGATTGGAAACATTGATCTGGAATATTTAAAAGATGATACCCTGAAAAATTCCGGCTTGCTGATAAAGACTACGGACCGCAGCTGCTTTCTTGGGATATCCGCAGTCAAAAGCTTAAAAGGCAGAGCCAGAATTGATGGAAAGGCACTTGCAGAACTGGACAAGGAAACCCTTGCCTATATTCTGAATGAATGCCTGAAAGTTTCTAAGGGAAAATCCCTACTCCGCTTTTGTGAAGGCAAGGTGCGGGCAGTTTTATCTGGTGATGAAAAGGATTATTCAATTATGTCCATGCCGGAGGTCTACACAATTGCAGGAGCTTATATCTATAGTGATTTTGAAACAGCTGCCTTTAAGTCCGGATGTGCAGACCACAATCTGGTAAATGCAACATGGGAGTTAAGGGACCAGCGGCTGAACGAATCTTATCAGGAATTATTAGGACGTTATGGGAAAACTTTTAATGGGGAACTGTCTGCGTCAGTCAGGATCAGCACATCTGATGTAGGAAGCTCCGGTGCCAATATATTTTATACGGTGTCTGTCAATGACCAGTACATTATATTAGGAGAAACCCTGAAAGTACGCCATAAAAATTGCAAGGGAACCGAAGATTTCAACCAAAATATGGCATCCATTTTTGAATATTATAAGGCAGCCGTACAGGAGGTTTTGCAGCTTTGTGATATCTGGGTGAATCATCCTGCAAATGCCATGATCGGTGTCATGAAGCAGGCAGGCTTTTCCAAAAAGCTGATTGCAGAAACGGTAGAACGCTACCGCGCATCAGCTGGAGAGCAACCTTGCAGTGCCTATGAAATCTATTGTGGAATCTGTGATGTTATTTCAATCGCAAGACAGCAGGAAACCAATGAACGGGGACTGCTTCTTTTGGAAGAAAAAGTGGCAGCCTGTGTAAACAGGCGCTGGCATGAACTTGACATTCCAGGTGAAATTAAATATTAGGAAAAACAGACGAAGGCAGGAAATCCTGTCTTTTTTGTATGTAGGAGGAAATTATGCAGTATCCGGATTGGCTTATGAAAGCAAAAGAATCTAAGAAACTACTCCAGTGGATACAGGACCCGGTGCACAGCTTCAAAATGTTTCACGGTCGGCTATTACTAAAATGCCAGGAAGAGGACTGCATAGTGTTTTATGCAGTTGATTCCAAGGAAAAGGATTGTTTACAGCTTAAGGAACCAAAACTTTGTGGTGTACTTTATCTGCCGGATTATTTTTTGTATGAAGTGGACACTGCTTTTTATGAAGCAGTCGGGATACCTGCCGATTTTATTTTTCCAACCAGGGAAAATCTTAAAAAAGAAGTGGAAGGCAGGGTCACCCATCTGGTGAAAAATCTGATTGATACAAAATGGGACAAGCTCCTGTTAAAGTACCAAAACCAGAGGGACAGCCTTTTTCCTAATATAAACCGGACACAGGTGCAGGAAACTTCCAAAAGATACCTGAAGGCCAAAATAAAGCCGGAGGAGCTGTTTTACAGTCCAAAGTTTTCCTTTGCAAAGATGCAGGTGGAGTACACGGATGTAATGTTTCTTTACTGCCTGAACCACCACGAGAAGGCTGTACAAATGATTGCAGATAAATGGCTGAAGGAATCTCTTTGGGAGATTTCCCAGAAAAGGATCTACCTTGGATGTGTCCGCGAAGAAATGGAAGAGCTGCAAAAAAAGGCAGCATGAAGGAGGAAATGGATTTATGAGTAAATTTGAGTATCTGAATCTGACTCAGAAGATGATCAAAATAAGAAAGATGGTGCCAAAGCTGATACGGAAACGGTACAGCGAAGAAGTACCTTATGATTTTGTGCGGCTGGATGATATTTATGAATACCTTACCCCGGCGCTTACGAAATATGGAGTGGATTTTGAGGTACTTACCGAAAAGCCCACCCAGGTGGATCCTTCCGGAAACCAGGTATATCTGATACCATTTGGCAATTTATGGCGGTATGAAGCAGATCTGAAGCTCTGCTGGGTAAATGCAGATCGTCCAAATGAAAAAAGTTACAGTGACATTCATGTGGTCGGAACCAATGAGGTTCCGGACAAAGCCAAAGGTGCGGCCTGGAGCTATGGACTGAAATATTATCTATTAAATAAGTATAACATCGTCCAGGCAAACACCGAGGATCCGGACATGCGCGGCCCTGCTCCGGATGGCGACAAAACAAAAAAAGAAAAAACACAAAACAAAGTAGAAAACACGAAACCAGACTTATCCCCTAAGAAAACGGTTTCGGTTACTAATGCTGTAAAATCAGAGCCCAAAAAGAAGGAAGCCAAAGAAAAACCAGAACATCCCCCGAAATCTGGTTCTGCTGAGGCTTCTGCTGAAGAAATCGGACAGTCTTTAAATCGAAACGAAAAACTTACCTCAAAGACAGTTCGTAATGGCAATGCAGTGAGTGGCAAACAGACTGTTAAGATTTCGGAAGATTCTTTTGATCTTGAAATCAGTCCTGACGAGATCCGTGATTTACAGGATAATGATGATAATTTACCAGGCCAGATGCAGTTTGACATGGAAGAAAAGAACCCAGAAGAGGTTTTTGAAGAGACAGACCAGGAAGAGGAAGAGTTTCACCTTGTCAGTGACGAAGATGAAAATCCATTTGACGACGAGAAGGAAGAAGAGACTGCAGAAGATTTCCCTATGGATTCAGAAGAGGATGATGTGGAAAAAGCGAAAAAAGTAATATGTAACTTTGGCTTATTTAGTGGAATGTCCCTTGGTGAAATTTTGTATAAACCAGACGGTCCCAAAACTTTAAGATGGATGGGAAGCGGATATAAAGGAAGCAATAACGAAATGAGGGAGGCTGCGAAGATTATTATGGATTACGAAGATCATAAAAAAATAGCAGCATAAAATGATTGTGGCTCCGGAAATACGGAGCCACATTTTTTAGGAGGAATCATGTACGAACATCCATTTACCATAAAAGAAGTGGCGTGGCTGTTATCCATCCGTTGTCTTGATGGCGGCACCGCCCAGGAATTCCCGGTGGAATGCCCATACTGCGGTGACACCAGAGGAAAATGCAGTTTTTGTGTCAGTAAAAATGGAGAAATGAAAAATGTTTTTAACTGTTTCCACTGTGGGGAAAGCGGAAATATGCTTACCCTGTATGCAGACATTATGGGATTTTATGGAGCAGACCGGTGCAAGGAAGCTTATCAGGATATCCGGAAACGGCTGGAACTTAACAGGCAGGTGACAGGAAATGGGTATAAAAAGATAACAGCCAGTTCTGGCATGAAAGAGGCGGTGCCTAAAAGATCACCCGAGTACCTGGATTTTGTGTACCGGGAACTGCTTTCCCTTTTAAAGCTTCAGGAGCGCCATAGAAAGGATTTTAAAAGACGCGGTGCAGCTGACATAGAAATAAAGGAACTGGAACAAAAAGGATATAAAAGTATTGAACCTGAAAATTCTGTTTCTATAGCAGAAAAACTGTTGGAAAAAGGTTTAAGGCTGGATGGAACCCCAGGTTTTTTCCGGAACCGGTCTGGTATATGGGAAGCAGCTTTTTATGAGGGAAACCAGGACTATCTGTGTCCGGTGTATTCCCTTGATAGAAAAATAGCAGGTTTTCAGATACGTGTTGACAATCCTATAAATCACCGGAAATATATCTGGTTTACAAGCAG
>NZ_JAQDKY010000074.1:0-6381 GCF_027662325.1 Blautia faecis
CGCCGCCGCAACATCGGCTTTATCTTCCAGAACTATAACCTTGTTCCCATCCTGAATGTGTATGAGAACATCGTCCTGCCGGTGGAGCTGGACGGGGACACGGTGGATCAGAAGTTTTTGGACGAGATCGTTCACCTGCTGGGGCTGGAAGATAAACTGAAAAATATGCCGAACAATCTTTCCGGCGGCCAGCAGCAAAGCAAGACCAGTGCCGAGGTGCTGGGGCTTATCAAGCGTACCAGTGCGGAGTTCCGGCAAACTGTTGTGATGATTACCCACAATGACGACATAGCCCGCCTTGCAGATCGGATTGTCCGCATTGAGGACGGCAAGATTGTGGAATAAGGAGGTGGTAGGCTATGACATGGCCTTTTGAGAATGAGAGAATGATACCAGTGCTATCACGAAAAAAATTGCTAAAAACGATATAGATAAAAACCGAGTTAAAAAGGGTTTCTCGCTTACTACGATAGTCTTTGCAACAGCACTACTCATGATGTTGATTATGTTTGAAAGCGGATATGAAACTACAAAAGATAGAATGGCAGAAGGGCAGCCACAAGTTGTTTTTTATGATCTTTCCCAGCAGCAAATTGAGTTGTTGTATTCAGAGGAAAATATCGAATCCATCAAAGTAACTGAAACAGAAAACGGGTACGATGCTTCAATTACCATTGTTGATGCCACAAAAATGACGCAATATGGTTTTTCTTCTGCGGTCGATAATATATCTTCAAAATATGACATTCATCATGTAACAAGAAACGACTTATTCATGGATAGTTTGCCCAACGGAGGACTATTAAATCAGAAAAACATGGTTCTTATGGGGGTGGCAATCTTCATTATAATTGTGAGTGCTTTAGTAATTTACAATGTTTTCTATTTATCTGTTGTAAATCAGGTGCGGCAATTTGGGCAGCTTCGTACTGTCGGAATGACACAGCAGCAAACAAAGAAAATCATGCGCTACGAAAGAAAATTTTTATGTAGAATTGGGGTTCCGATTGGTCTACTGATTGGCGGCCTTGCTGGATATTTGTTGCAACCTGATGGTTGGGATTGGATCGCTGCGGTAGTCTGGGGGATAATCATTAGTGTTATCATCAATTTCGTTGTAAAAGTATCGTTAAATAGACCTACAAAAATAGCCCTCAGCATTTCCCCGATCCTTTCCAGCAAATATATGATGGAACGCTTTGATTGTAAGATTACTTACAAAGAAAAACGAAAATTATCTTCTTTGGGGCTGGCAATCATAAGCATAACATCACACTGGAAAAGCATTTTAGTTTCTGTGCTTTCTTTGGGCCTAAGCGGGCTTTTATTCGTCTTAGCTGCGACATACACCGCTTCCATTGATCCCGAATGTATGGTAAAAAAGGATGGCTACCAGTATGGACGATTTGTGAGTGATACGACTGGTAAATACAGTGAGAAAGTTTCGGAAATTGAAAACTTCAAACAAAAGATAATGGAGTTTCCAAACATTAGCAATATAAAGCAAGTTGTTGAAACAGATATTAGTTGGGCAGGGAAAAATAGCACAGGCAAAGATCAACTTTCTATTATTACCGATAATGATTTTGCCTCTATTCAGCAATTCAGAGAATCAGGCGATTTGGATTATCAACAGCTTGTTCAATCTAACCAGATCGTTGCTGTAAATGGTGTAGAAGGTATTTCTAAAGGCGATACAGTAGAATTTACATTTGGGGATGGCACCCAAAAAACTTATACAGTGGGAGGCATATTAGATGGTGATCTGTATTCAAATACAGCAATTTATGGCGGCTGGTTTTTAATGCCCACTGAATTGATAGCAGAAAATTCGGTTTCTTTTAATGTTTCTATTAGGTTGATTGTAAAGGCAAATGATACCGGATTGGAACACACCACAATATCTTTAGAGAAATTAGTGGATATGTCAGATGGATTAACACTGACGACTATGCAAGAAGCGATTGCTTCAAAAGAAGCTACTATAAGGCAGGTAGGAATATCTATCATAGGCGTAACACTATTCTTGCTGCTTTTTAGTATCATTACTTTCGCAAGTACAATCATTACAAATATAGCAACAAAAAAGCGGGAATACGCTATGTTTCAATCCATCGGTATGACTAGGAAACAAACAGAAAAAATGGCACTATGCGAAAGTTGTGTATTGGCGATAGGAAGCTTGATACTTACTCTGATATTGGGAATTATTTTAGGGCAGATATTGATAAAAGGCTTGATAAGTGCAGGGATTTTCTATTTGTCATATACATTTCCATTAGCATTGTTTACTGTATATTGCATTGTGGTGGTTCTGATTATTTTGATGATTACTATTTCCGCTTTTTACAGTTTACAAAAAACTCCGTTGGTTGAGAGATTACGGATTGTAGACTAAGGAAGTAGACCCAACTAATATAAAAGTGTCCGAGCGTTGTAACATTTCACCCCGATTTTCATTGAAATTTCTTAGCCGCTGTAACACTTCGCTGACATTGGGGTTTTACAATACCCTTATCAACAAAAGTGAGGAGGCGACGCAATGGAACTGACCCCGACCTTGATTTTGAATCTGGCGCTGCTGATCGTACCGCCCGTTGTCCTTGTGCTGGTGTTCCGGCAATGGCTGGCCCGGCACATCCGCTGGACGGTTGCCTTGACTGCCCTCTGTGATGTTCTCCTGTTTTGGGATGAACTGTTCTACTATGAGAGTTTCGGTCTGTTTGCTGTGCTGCTTCTGGTACAGTTGGCAGCCACTGGCGCAGCAGCGTTCCGCATTTACTGCAAACAAAGAAAGTAAAATACAGCCTCATTACTACTCTGGTAAATATCCCGGAACTGATTAGGCGGGGTGTTTTTTATGGAATAAAGTTGGATGGAATATTAGCGGATGAAATAGGCACTTCCTGTTAAAAGAAATTGGTCAGGATAGTAATTTTATTATCCCGACCAATTTTTGCTATTATGAACTTTTCTTAAACTATATTGCTTTTTGGAGCCTTGCATGTTATACTGTTATACACAACAGCATAACAGTTAAAACACACGGAGGATGCAGCAATGAAACTGATTATTTCAAATGTATCTGGCGTCCCCATATACGAGCAGATTAAACAGCAGATCAAGGCGGCTATTTTATCTGGCGAGCTTCAAGCCGAAGAAACTTTGCCCTCCCTTAGAACACTTGCCAAAGACTTAAAGATCAGCGTCTTAACAGTGACAAAGGCATACACAGAATTAGAGCAAGAGGGCTTTGTTAAAAATGTGCAGGGGCGTGGATGTTTCGTAATGGGGTCTGGTTCAGAACTGATTAAGGAGCAGCTTATTTGCAAAGTAGAAAACAATCTCACCGAAGCAATAAAAGCTGCAAGAATGGCAAATCTATCCACAGAGGAATTACATCGCCTTTTGGACATTTTAACGGAGGTAAAAACAGATGACTAATTATTTAGAGGTAACGAATCTTTCAAAATCTTTTGATTCTTTTCAGCTTCACAATATCAGCTTTACTTTGCCAAAGGGATATATTATGGGCTTGATTGGCCCGAATGGTTCTGGCAAAACAACGACAATCAAACTGATTTTGAATATGCTCAAGCGCACCGGTGGCACAGTCAAAGTGATGGGGCTGGATAATATCGCAGAAGAACAAAAAGTAAAATCAGAGCTGGGCGTTGTTTTCGATACAAATTATTTCAGTGATGATTGGAAAGTGTCGCAGGTTGAAAAATCCATTTCGGTATTTTATCCAAATTGGGACAGCCAGAAATTTGCGGATATGTTACGGAAATTTCACATTGCACCAACCAAAAAGGTAAAAGAACTTTCCAAAGGTATGCAGATGAAGTTAATGCTTGCCTGTGCGTTTTCATACGACGCCAAGCTGCTGATCCTCGACGAGCCGACCAGTGGACTTGATCCGGTTTCCAGAGATGAACTTTTGAAAATTCTTTCAGAGTATATTGAAGATGGCGAGCATAGTGTTTTGTTCTCCACCCATATCACAGGCGATTTGGAGCGTGCAGCCGATTATATTACCTACATCAGTTATGGCGAGCTGTACTTTACTGGCAGCAAAGATGATTTTGTAGATATGTTCCGCATTGTAAAAGGTGGAATTGAGGAACTGTCCGATGATCTGAAAAATAAGGCGGCTGGTATTCGTACATTCCCTACGGGATTTGAGGCTCTGATGAAAACCGAAGATATTAGCGGTTTCCCTAACCTGACCGTTGATCCTGCCACCATTGATGAAATTGTAGTGTTTACAAGCAAGAAAGGTGACGATTATGAGTAATATTTTGAAATCCACAAAATTAGATATTGCATTGGTAAAACCATATTTTAAGACGATTTGCTTTACCCTGCTCCTGCCGATTGTGTTTGCCGCAATCAATCGTTCTTTGCTGACAGGGGTATCATTTGCTATGTGCTTTATTGCCATGACGACGGGATATACCTTTTCCATCACAGAAAAAAACAGCATGGATCGTCTGTTTGGTATTTTACCTGTTCGTAAAAGCGAGCTTGTGATCGGACGCTATGTTTTTGTCCTTGCAATGGGGCTTCTTTCCTTGATTATTTCTTTGATTGCACAGCCGCTTGTCTTGAAAGTGCTGGGTGAAACAGTTGGCGTATTTGATATTGTAACTGCCGCTATTGCAGGAGTATTCTTATTTGCACTCTATACCGTGTTCCAGATTCCGGGATATTACAAGTACGGCTCAATCAAAGGACGGGTATTTATGTATATTCCAGTGGCCGGTTTTTTGGTGACTTTACTTCTTCTCTCTAAAATGCCAGCTATCGGGAACTCAATTATTTCAGTCGTTGAATCTTCTCCGATACTTCTCGTTTTCCTTGCGGTTTTTGCTATTGTCGTGATGTATGCGGTTTCAATCTTCTTGTCCATTCGGGTTATGAAGAATAAGGAAATGTGAGGTGATTGTATGGATTTCACAATTTTGGCAGTTGTGCTTTTGATTGGTGTTGGCGTTCCTATCCGTAATAAACTCATACGGAAATATCGGGATAAGAAAAAGAATGATCGCAATTCGGAGTGAACAATATGGAGAAAACAGAGTTCATCCGCTGCCCAGTCTGCGGGAATAAAACACGCGACAAAATTCGGGAAGATACCGTACTTAAAAATTTTCCTCTCTTTTGTCCAAAATGTAAAAGTGAATGTCTAATCGACATTGAACAATTAGACTTACGATTAGCATTATGGGAATACCGTCGTTACTAATGACAGTATTCTGTTTGCTTTATGAGAAAATGCTCAATGCTGGAATGGGCAATAAATTTGAATTTGACAAGGAGATAATAATGATACCAATTTCTGATATTCTCATCCGCTCAATTAGTGGGTATGTGTTTATGGTTCCAGTCTTCGTACTGTATTTCTTGTGGCTCAAAAAATTGGGGAGAACACAAAGTTTTCTCCATACCGCTGCAGTGTTTGTTTTTGGTTATTATTTATTCGGACTTTTGACCGTCACAGGCATCGGCTTTACAAGCACAATGACCTTTCGCCCGAACATTTCTTGGACTCCATTTATCGGTATGATAACTGGGCCAATTGATACCATTCTGAATATTATTCTGTTTGTCCCGTTGGGATTTTTCCTGCCGCTGCTGTACAAGAAATATCATCACATGAAGACGGTTGCATTGACTGGCTTTCTGTTTTCTTTGGCTGTTGAAATTGTCCAGATGTTTGGCTGGGGTTCTTCCGACATCAATGACTTGATGACAAATACCGCTGGAGCCTGTATTGGATTTTTAGTTTATTGTCTGCTGTCAAGAATCTTGCCTGCCAATCTGAAAAAGCAACTTCAATCCAGCCGTGTCAATGCTGTGGCTGAAGTACTTCTCTTTGCTATTTGCACATTTGCCATTATGGTCACGGCTCAGACTTGGTTTGTCCATGATGTGCTGAATGTTCCATAAATTGTATCGGAAACAATCGGTCTCAGATATAAAAAAATAGTGTCTTCTGTTTGACACACCTGCAGACCGATTTTTCCGTATTGAACTTAGTCGCGTCAACGAAGCCACTACCTATGGAATTTCAATCTTTTCCTTCCTGTTATGCTTGGACAGATTGAATAATTCTCTTTGTGTTATATCTATTATTTTTAGGTAATAGTCCACAACGGCTTCTAACATGAAGGTACAAAAAATAAAAGTTGATCCTCAATCAACCCTATTATTGTACTCTTCAATTCATACTTTTCGATCTCAATGGTAGTATGGTTAGATAGACATCTGTTGCCGCTATCCCTTGGTAAGTTACCCGTTCAGCTTACCTACAAATTTAGAATACAATAAATGGCATCATTTGAACAGACTATATTTTTGGGATGAACTGTTCTACTA
>NZ_JAQDKY010000075.1:0-6374 GCF_027662325.1 Blautia faecis
GCTTTTTCGTGCCTTCTTTTTACGAGTACCATTCTATTATAAAGAGAATCTGAAGTCAATATTATGGATGTTGCAATCGTGTCGCATTTTAGTTGCAAATAAATACACTTGCTAATATTGGCTGCAAAAATCTTCAAAAGTTCAAGCCTAATAAATTTTTTATTCCAGTAAATTCTTATAACCAATCTCCCAGGTAATTATTTATCTCCTAAATTTCACTATTTTTTAGAAGATATTTCAATCATTAGGAGATAAAATCACCATCACCCGAAAGGCAATACCTAAAGGATTCCATTTCGCGTATATTTGTCAGTAAATATATTGATTAATTAGTTGATATTTTGCAGGTATCTGCTATAATACAAGTAAAGAAAGGAGTTGACGATTATGGCATCTGTTATGAGTGCAATTAAAAATACGGTTCCAATCAGCCAATTTAACCGTGGCCTTGCTGGAAAAATTTTTGAAGATGTGAAGCAGAGTGGTGCTAAAGTCGTAATGAAAAACAACGTTGCAGAATGTGTTCTCATTTCCCCTGAAGAATACGTCCGTCTAATGGATGAGGTAAATGATGCTCGTCTTCTTGCCGTTGCTTCTGAACGTATGGCACACTTTAATCCTGCCACTTTAATTTCTGAGGAAGAAATGAACCGCCGTCTTGGTATTACAGAAGACAATCTTACCGGTTTTGACGAGGTAGACATTGAATGAATTGGAAACTAGAATACCTTCCTGAAGCAGAAAAAGACTTAAAAGACCTAGATGGAAGTCAGCGTATTCTTGTTCTGAAGGCCATCAAAAAAGTTCAGCAAAATCCACTGCCTGTTGAAGAACAAGGTTATGGAAAACCGCTTGGTAATCACAGCAGTACTAATCTTGCCGGACTTCTGAAAATCAAACTCCGCTCTGCTGGTTTGCGTGTTGTATATCAGCTTCGCCGTACCGAATCGTCTATGATGATTATTGTAATCGGCGTCCGAGCAGACGAAGAAGTATATGAAATTGCTCAGAAAAGAGCGAATAAACACAATCTTTTTGATTAACCTGCACCTTTTTAAGTGATTACATTCATCTGTATAAAGCTTTTGTTAATACACAAGCAATTACCGTGAACCACCGATACCCCTTATAGTTCTTTCATACTATTTCAATTGAATCACAATGTACCCATAAAAAATGCAGGGATGCTCACCTCCAGCGATACATCTCTGCATTTTTAGATATGTTGCAATCATGTCACATTTTAGTTGCAAATAAGTACGACTGCTGGTTCAACGGATGAGCCAATTATACTCTTTTCTACAGTCTAAAATGTAATCCACATAAACTGTATCATCCTCAATTTGATATAAAATCAAATACCAGTTTTTCACAAACATTTTGTGATATTTATTACATGGAATATAAGGTTCATTCAAAAAAGGAAAACGATTTGGACTATACGCTAATGAACGCATTGCTTCCATTAATTCTTTTTTCTTATTTCTTGCGGCATCCTTATCTACCTGTGCCAGAAAGCGAATATGTACTCCAAGCATTTGCTTCGCCCGGTCCGATACGATAACTTTGTATTTTCTTCTTTCTGACATTTTCATCCCTCTTCTATTATATTATCAAGATAACTGTCCAATTCATCAAGACTGCATCCTGTTCTTCCTGCCAGACGATCCTCTTCAACAGCAAGCAGTTCTTCTCTTAATTTCAACATTTTCTCCCGTCGGTTAAAGGATTCAATATCCATCACCACAAGATCACCTTCTCCATTTTTTGTCAGAAAAACAGGCTCTGAAGATTTACGGCAAAGATCTGCAATCTCATTATAATTTTGTCTAATAGCAGCTGATGGACGAATGTTCATAAGATCACCTCTCGCTTTCATAGTAATATTATATACATATTATAATTTTATTATGCTATATTTGTCAATACCAATTACAGACCTATTCCATTTCTGCACCAGCTTCTCTATTTTCATTCTGAAATCATCTTTCAATCGTAAAATGAAATACCAGCTGTTCCTGATCCTCAGCTGAGGTTCTTAAGGATCTTCGAATTCCGGTTGTATCTGCAAAAGTTCCACCGTAAGCATCTACCTTGATCCATTTACCGTTTACCTTTACTTCATTCCACTGGTGTGTCCAGCTGCCGGCATTCACATGCCGTACCGGAACATTCGCAGCCTCACAAAGCAGTGTGTACGCTTTTGCATATCCTGAGCAGGCTGCTTTTTTCATTACCAAAGCTGCATAAGCTTCATTTCCATAATTCTTCTGGTAGGCTTCTGAAGACTGGTTTAACTGCCAGGAACAATGCTCGGTCAGATACCGGAACAATACAAAAGCCCGCTCCTTTGCATTCAGATCCGCAGCCACATATTTTTTTACGATTTTCTTTGCTTCTTTCTTGGCCAGATTAAGGCGTTTGGATTTATTCGGCTCTTTTACGGTCACTTTACATTTCAGGGTACGTTTTCCCACTTTTGCACAGATGTATGCTGATCCACCCTTTTTTCCAGTTACTTTTCCAGAAGCCGAAACAGATGCAACGGATTTTTTAGAAGAACTCCATTTTACTTTCTTTTTGCTTCCCGATACTTTCAGCGACGTGGAAGCTCCCCGATAGATGGTAACCGCCGATTTGTTCAGTTTCACTTTTGCAGCCTGGACATCCACTGGCCTTATAAAGCTTCCAAGGAACAAAACTACCAATGCCAGCCAAACAACTACGAATTTCTTCTTTCCTGTGTTACATTTTTTTGCTTTTCTCATCGCAAACCCTCCATTTTCGAAACCATTTCCTGTTGCAGTTCCAATGTAGCAATTTGATTTTTTCTGTGTCAATAGGATTTTTGAAAAAAATATTTTCAAATAAAAAAGTGATTCACTATTTTGCAAATCACTTTTACAATTCTTATTTATAATCAAATATCCTTTTTTCGCAATTTCACCTATCACATTTATTGCGGTCTTGGTTACAAGCACTAATCAATTTCTTCAAATAATTCGTCAAAGGTAATCTTTATCTTTGGAAAATGAAGCAGTTGTAACTCATCCTTATTTTCTTCTGTGACTGTTTTTAAAAGATAGTATTTGGGAATCTCCCCCTCATAATCCAGTTCATAGATTTCAACTGTTTTTTTACGCCAGTCAACGATCCAATACTCTTCAATCTCCTGCTCACAATACAGCTGCATTTTCTCTGTCCGGTCATAATTTTCTGTTGATGGTGACAAAACCTCCATAACAAAACGTGGCGCATCTGTAAAAGTGTTTCCACGCCTTGATTTCGTACGGCAGTTTATGGAAGCATCCGGAATCACAATCTTGTTATTGCCCTGGTTATCTTTGAAACGGTATTGCACATTATCCGAATATACATAGCAAGTACTATTTTTTAACTGGTGCCTGACCGCTGCAACAAAATTTACAATTACAGCAGAGTGCTCTGGTGTAGATCCTTCCAGATCTGTTATTTTAAGATCCCAATCCATATTTCACCCTCCTGCATTTTACAATATAAAGAACTTCTTGTTTTCTCTAAATTCCACTCTTCTCTATTAAAAGAAAAGAATTATTTTTGTCTCCTCCATTATAGCATCCTCCCTGTAGATTGGAAAAGTAATTTTTTTTAAGATTGGTGCATAAACAGGGGTGTTGGCCCTCCGTGACTCGCTTTTTGCACCTGTCAGGTACAATACCGAAACGCCTTATCTGTTAAAATCCTTGCAAAGATTAGTCCAAGCGGAAGCGCTGCAATGATCAGAAGTGCAGCTGCAAACCAGGAGGCAGACACAGATAAGGACATGATTCCAAGATTATAAAATCCACGGTATAAATAAAGCCCCGGTACCATGATCACAATAGAAGGAACGGTAACGGAAATCCTTGGGTAGCCCACCTTATTTTTCAGAAGGGAGGCCAGAAGCCCGGCTGTCAGAGCTCCGATAAATGCGGTCACTGCCGGAGGTAAGGCGGCAAGATCCACAAGCTCCAGCCGCAGGGTATTTGCAACCGCCCCAAGCACTGCTGCAGAACAGGCAAGCCTTACCGGACTGTTAAACATGATGGAGAAACCGAACACGCCGAAAAAGCTTGCAATAAGCCGTGTGAGGATCCACATTGCAACAGGCATATGGATCTTTATGAAATCCACCGGCTGTAAGTGAAGAAGCATAGCCATGATCCAGGCAGACATAGTGGCTACCAGAACAATAATCAGTGCATAAGTAAGCCGTTCCATACCAGAACGCATATCCAGTTTTGCCAGGTCGATTCCGCTGGTAATAAAGGGAAAACCAGGGATGATAAAAAGCATGGCACAGATATATCCTGCTTCATGCTGAATGGAAATCCCAAACAGGATTTCCCCTAATTTTAATAATCCTGCATATACAAAGCATGCCAGGGAGACAGAGGAAACAATGCCAAGGAACAGGGTAAAATGATGCTTGGTCAGCTTGCAGCGAAGGAAATTTCCAAGTCCTGCTCCAATAAAAGCACAAAACATCTCTACTGGTCCTCCGCCTAAAAGAAAGGTAAATCCACAGCATGCAATGGCGGCAGCCAGTCCCAGGGCAGCCGGGGAATAAAGGCCATGGATCCTTTCAATTTCATCCAGATAGCTGTGAAGCTCTTCCCCGGACATGTTTTTTCCCTCTGTTTCAAAATTGCGGATAAAATGCTCCAGCCGGTTCAGCTTTGACGTATTCACCCCTGTATTGGTAAGGCATAAAGACTGGGTAAAGCCATTTTCCCCATCAAAACAGGTGTACTCAATGGACATCAGTCCGATATCTGCGGTACAGGTAATTCCCATTGCTTCGGCCAGGGCATTCATGGAGCTTCGGACCCTCCAGGCTCCAGTCCCACAGGATAAAAACATGATCCCCACACGTCCGATAATGGAAGCCTTTTCGGTGATGCTTGCATTTATAACGGGAGTATTTTGGCCATTTTCATCGGTGTATTCATAAATTTCAGGCTGTCATTTCCAGCTAGTTCCATCATCCGCTCCCTGCAGGCAAGGACGATCCCGTCAATTTCCTCCATATGCTGGAGCATTTTCTTTTCAAACTCATGGATGGGAAGCAGAACGCCAAGTTCATCAAAGGGTTTCTCAGGATTTTCCTTTTTTACACCGGTCTCCTGTCCGTAAAAGACCACTGCACGGGGTGCTGCCTGCTGGATCTCCTGGAAAGTCTTCCATACAACCGCATAAGCCTGCGCTTCTGTAAGCCCCAGCTTACAGGTATCCGGAAGTGCATAGAGGATTAAAATCCCACGCTGGCACTCTTCTTTTTCCTCTTTAATTTCCAATCCATCCGTGTAAGAGCGTACAATGTCATATCCATCTGCCAGATAAAGTCTGGATCTTGGTACGCATTCATGCCGGTCAAAGGTTTCCTTAAATTTTCCATAGTCATGGGCGGAAACCATCTTTCCAACATCTTTAAGAAGCTTCCCTTCCACATTGGTAAGAAGGACCGGATTCTCTCCTGCCTTTCCATGGAATTTTCTTGGGATCAGATAGGCTTCGCGGAGCAGATCAAACATACTTTTTCCGCACAATTCCAGAAGAAGGGCACTTACATCCCCGTTCTGGTAAGCGTGAAAGAGTACCTGCAAAAAGTGGTCCGGATCCTCATCCACCAGCATATGTTCATCATCCAGATACTGGTAAAACACTTCACGAAGTCTTCTTGATGCCTCCGGGGAAGCCAGGATTTTGGAAAAAATATCTTCTACAGCCTGTTCTCTTGGTAAAACTGTTTTCATACTAAAACGCCTCTTTTTCTGTTTGGATCATGATGAGAGCTGTACTTGTCTCTTTTCGGGAGGGATTATAGCATTGTTATAGTCATACCGCAATAGGATGAAAGGTTTCTCTTTCATATCATATTTTTATGTCTGCCATATCATTGACCGTTGTATGTGTTTTCCATTACAAGTTTCCATGAAATAAAATTTGTGAAAAATACCGTATCTTATCATCGGTCCCCCAGCAGATCATTCCCACCGCATCTGCCATTTCCTGGGCATCAACACAGTAGGCGGACATGCAGGAATGGTGCCTGTAAGGACCAGCGGACATGATCAGCAGGTCGGTATTTCCAGATTCCATTATTTTAGAGGCCAGCTGTTCGGTGAGTTTATTGTGCGCAAGCTTCGCCATTTTAAACTTTCGGTATTCCGGTTTGAACACAAGTTTTTGTGTATCCATGATTGCCGCATTTGAAAACCCAAGTTTTTTTGCTTCTTTGATGTAATCCATAGAATACCTCCTCCAAGTTTTTTACAACTCACTAAAATTTTCTCCATACGCTGGTTTTAAACCCGCCCAGCTACAATTGTGTTTTTTAATTCCCTTGCCGCAGC
>NZ_JAQDKY010000076.1:0-4697 GCF_027662325.1 Blautia faecis
CGACCAACACATTAAATAGCAATTTTAATATTCTATCGTCTTACCGGAACACCTTTTTCAGCCAGGTAATCCTTCACCTGAGAAATTTCCAGTTCTTTATAGTGGAACAGGGAAGCTGCCAGAACTGCATCGGCACCGCCGTCGGTAAGGCCTTCGTAGAAGTGTTCCAGGGTACCGGCACCACCGGAAGCGATGACCGGGATGGATACGGCATCAGATACTGCGCGGGTTAATGGGATGTCGTAGCCAGCCTTGGTACCATCACAGTCCATGCTGGTAAGGAGGATTTCTCCTGCACCAAGGGCTTCTGCTTTCTTCGCCCACTCAATGGCATCAATGCCTGTATCCAGACGACCGCCATGCTTATAGATGTTCCAGCCGCCGTCAGGACGACGCTTAGCGTCAATGGCAACTACTACACACTGGCTGCCGAATTTATCTGCTGCCTCACGGATTAATTCCGGACGGTCAATGGCTGCGGAGTTTACAGAAATCTTGTCTGCACCTTCGCGGAGCAGCTTCCGGAAATCATCTACAGTACGGATCCCGCCGCCAACTGTAAATGGAATGAATACGTTGGCTGCAACTTTTCGCACCATATCTACTACTGTGTCACGCTGTTCACAGGAGGCTGTAATGTCAAGAAATATCACTTCATCTGCTCCTGCTGCGTCGTATGCTTTCGCAATTTCCACAGGATCTCCTGCATCCTTCAGGTCTACGAAATTAACACCTTTCACTACTCGTCCATTATTTACATCCAGACAGGGAATAATTCGCTTTGTAAACATAATTATGCCTCCTTCCCAAGCTTCGCAAAATTCTCCAGTATTTTCAGACCGTACTTGCTGCTCTTCTCCGGGTGGAACTGGCAGGCAAATATGTTGTCCTTTTCAACGGAGGCATGAATAGTTACGCCATACTGCGCAGTCGCCTTCACGATTTCAGGTTCTTTTGCCTGAAGGTAGTAGGAATGAACAAAGTAGACGTAAGTCTCTTCCGGAATTCCTTTAAACAGGCGGCCATCATTCTGAAGGTGAAGAGAATTCCATCCCATGTGAGGAATTTTAAGTCCAGGGGCCGGGGGAATCTTCACGATCTTACCTTTCAAAATTCCAAGTCCCTCCACTCCCGGAGTTTCGTCACTGGATTCGAAAAGGAGCTGCAGACCCAGACAGATTCCAAGGAATGGAGTTTCTTTCTCTGTAAGCTCCCGGATCACAGGAACAAGTCCGAATTTATTCAGATTATTCATGGCATCTCCAAAGCTTCCAACACCTGGAAGAATTACTTTATCTGCACTCAGTAATACCTGAGGATCTCTGGAAACTACAGTTTCCTCTCCAAGGTAATGAAGAGCTTTTTCCACACTTTTTATATTGCCTGCATCATAGTCAATTATTGCTATCATTCGGGCTCCTCCTGTTGTCTGTTTTTCGTCAATACTGCGTCTATTGTGTGCAGCATTTTCTGCCATCATATAAATGCTTTTAATCAGCAAATACTGCCTTCCCAAAGCACAATATTGCTGAACATACACTTTCATATTCTTACAGTATAACGCAAAAACAGGCGGTTGCAAAGAGCTAATTCCATGCTGCCGCCTGTTTTGTTAGTTTGTATTGTCTTTCCAGATTAACACTGTTTTTTTTATGAAAAATTACAATTATCTTCTCTTTCAAGCACCAGATTTCCAGCCTGAAGATTGACTATTTTTACTTTATTTCCGATCCAGGGTAAACCAGAATTCCACCCCGTTATCAAAGTTCTGAACACCGTACTGCTGATTCATACCTTCCATAATAGCCTTTACAATAGAAAGTCCGATTCCGCTTCCGCCATACTCTCTGGTGCGGGCTTTGTCTACCTTGTAGAACTTGTTCCACAGATTCGGGAGATCGGCTTCCGGGATTGGGGTTCCGGTATTAAATACCGTTACTTTCACTCTGTTTTCCTGTTTCTGGACTTTGATCTCCACAATTTTTTCTCCATCCAGATGATGCAAGGCATTGCTTACATAATTCGTCACAACTTCTTCTGTCTTAAACTCATCTGCCCAGACATAAAGAGGCTCTGTCTCATTAAAAATCACCCGGGCTTCTTTCTGCCTGATCATGATATCCATGGTGGAAAGAACGCCTTTGATCAATGCAGTCAGGTCAAAACGCTCCATAACAGCTGCGTCTTTTCCGGATTCCAGCTGATTCAGCGTAAGAAGATTCTTTACCAGCTTGTTCATCTTGGAGGCTTCATCAATAATGACGTCACAGTAAAAATCCATGCTTTCAGGATCATCATTGATATTCTCTTTCAGTCCCTCTGCGTATCCTTGTACAAGAGCGATTGGTGTTTTCAGTTCATGGGAAACATTGTCCAGAAATTCCTTTCGCATTTCGTCGATCTTCACTTTATCCTCAATGTCTTTTTGCAGTTCATTGTTGGCAGATTTCAGCTCGGAAATGGTGTGCTCCAGCTGGCTGGACATTTTGTTAAAATTATCTCCCAGCACATCGATCTCATTGCCTGCTTTACTCTTATATCTTGCCTCAAAATCAAGATCTGTCATCTTACGGGAAAGCTCCGTCAGTTCGGAAATAGGTCTGGTCAGCTTTCTGGTTACTGCCATAATACACATTCCACTTATAACAATAATGACAATTCCTACAAAAAAATAAAACTTATTGGAAATATTTGCACTTTCCTGGATACTTTCCAGAGGGCTTCGGATCAGGAAATAATTGCCGTTGTCAAACCTTCCCCAGCACTCTACATAATCCATGCCCACGAAACGATCATGTATCTGCTGAACCACACAGTTATCCGTCTGTTTCAGAATTGTGCCTTTTCCGTTATCCATGTCAAGATCACTGGCATAGCCAAAAAACAGCTTGCTTCTAAGCTGATCTTCATTC
This sequence comes from Blautia faecis, assembly GCF_027662325.1. Classification (NCBI taxonomy): domain Bacteria; kingdom Bacillati; phylum Bacillota; class Clostridia; order Lachnospirales; family Lachnospiraceae; genus Blautia; species Blautia faecis. The sequence goes on from NZ_JAQDKY010000076.1 coordinate 2,913, forward strand.
TCCGGCCAGCACAGATATTTCGTATTATCCTCATTGACAACCACCCAGGTCAGATTATTCCTGGAACTTGCCTGAATGATCTCAGAGGACAAATCCTCCTGCTCACTTTCCACATCGTCCTCTGTCATGGAATCCGTATTGATCTGGCTCAATACTTCCTTTGCTTCCAGAAGGGTTTCCGTCTTTTTTGACACATAATATTTTTCCAGAAATGCTCCGTTTATCACAGAAATCGTGAGAATGGAAAGGAATAAAAGACCTATAAACGTAAATGTGATCTGGTGCTTTATAGAGCGGATTTTCTTTGGCTTCTTCGTTTTCTTCATTACTCTACCTCAAACTTGTAGCCCATTCCCCATACGGTCTTGATGTACTCACCTTTATCACCCATTTTACTTCTTAATTTCTTCACATGTGTATCAATGGTTCTGGCATCTCCGAAATAATCATAATTCCAAACAGAATTAAGGATTTTTTCCCTGGAAAGAGCAATCCCCTGATTTTCCAAAAAGTAAGTAAGAAGCTCAAATTCCTTAAAGCTGAGATCCATAGGCTTATCATCGACTGTTGCAAGATGGGCTGCCTTATCAATCACAATGCCCCCTGCGCTGAGCACATCTTCCGCTCCGGTCTGTCCGGTACGGCGAAGGATAGCTTCCACACGAGCCACCAAGATCTTCGGGCTGAATGGCTTGGAAATATACTCATCCACACCCAGGTCAAAACCAAGAAGCTCATCACGCTCATCTCCTCTTGCTGTCAGCATGATGATCGGTACTTTAGAATTCTTGCGCACCTCACGGCATACTTCCCAGCCGTCCATCTTTGGCATCATTACATCCAGGATGATCAGGGCAATATCTTTTTCCTTATAAAAGATATCCATGGCTTCCTCTCCATCTCCTGCTTCCAGCACCTGAAAATTCTTCTTTGTTAAAAAGTCTTTTACAAGCTTTCTCATTCGGCTTTCATCATCCACTACAAGGATTTTTAATGTATCCATATCTTGTCCTCCCTTTTTGGTCAACCTCATTTATCGCATGGTTTTTATACCTTTTTGTACGATTCTCCTGTATCTTAACACAGGGGTATGATGATTTTGTGAACGCCAGCACATTTTCTGACAGATGACTTTTTTTCTGTTTTGTGCTATGCTAGAGCGTGTTTAAAAAAGGCTTTCTGCAAGATATGCGTTACAATTTGTGGGAGATTTCGCTCGGATGAGGGCGCCGCAGCGGGCTACGGCAACCGAATTCGGGTGAAATCTCCCGCAAAGTGGGGCGTGCAGATTGCGGGAATGATTTTTCAAACACGCTCTAAGTACAGTGTAAAATATAAATCAATTTTTGAAAAGAGGGAATTCACATGCGTCAGGAAAGTTTTAAAATGGAGCGTCCGGGACTGGTGAAACCGGGAGATAAGATTCAGATCACGGAATATCAGTCCTACATGAACTACAGCTATATCATTGAGCCTGCTGTAGCCATGTCCGGCTGCTATCCGAACTCACAGAGAATCAAGGCAAAGGAAGGAACCATTGTCAGTGTGGAAAAGGCACCGCTTAGTGGGTATGTGGTGATTGCGGAATTTGAGGAATAGCTACATTTAGTCAGGGACTCCCCAAAGGGGGCCCTGACTGATTTTCACTTTTTCTGAAATTTCTCAATCACACACTCCACACTCATGCGTCTTTGTTTACATCATATTTATTTAAATATTCTCTGTAAGAAAAATCCCCGACTACTTTTCAGTAGCCGGAGCACCTTGACAATTCACATATGATTG
>NZ_JAQDKY010000076.1:4707-6281 GCF_027662325.1 Blautia faecis
GTCACAGAACAGCCAGTTTTTACGGTTATGTGCTTAAGAACATAACCGTAATTATGTGCCGAACTTAGTTATGTGCTCTTAACATATTTCAAGAAAAATGTCATAGTTAAAAGAAACTGTCGAAGAGCTGCATAAACAGTATTCACAGACTCAAGACACATGCTCACCTGTTGAAGAAGGTACTGATAATTCCAAATCGACCGAAGACACTGATAAACTTACCACTCTTGCCGCTCATTTTGATGTCAAAGAATACACCGAAGACGAATTGAATGAAATTCGCCAGTTTGCTGAATTTGTGAAAAACAAAAGGAAATAATCGGCATATCTGCCAGAATGTACATTGACATTATAATATATTTACCCAGGGAACTGTTAGGGTGTTATGTCAGCCGCCGGACACTTTTGTGAAAGGAGGCTGGTGCTGATGGTTACATACAGTGATTTATTTACTTTTGTAATTATGCTTTGTGCAGTCATAACTCTTGTTATTACTTTTTCGCATAAAAAATAGCGCCCCTGCTCTGGTAAAGTAAGGCACTATTTTTAGCTGATGCTTTATCCGGCGGTCAGGTGTGCACTGACCAACGGTTCTCTTGTTAAATATATTATATGTCACTCCGAAATATTTGTCAATTTTCTTTTTGTGGAAGCAACTGTACAGATTTTTGTACACGTATTGAGATATACTAAAGCGGGAGGTGTTTACATGAGCACATATGAGGAATTACAAGACCAGACCTGCGCGGACGGTATAGACGTAATGGACTATGAATTTAATAGTCCAAACATAAAAGGCTTATATTGTAACAGCACTGTAGCAATCAATAAGTCCATTTGAAGGAATGGTTATACCATTCCGTTTTCATGATCTCCGACATTACTCTGCTTCGATCATGCACGCAATTGGTATCCCGGATCAGTACATTATGGCAAGAGGTGGATGGAAAACAGATACCGTTCTAAAGGCTGTATACAGAAATGTGATCAACGATGAGCAAAAGAAATTTACAGATAAAATTAATTCGCATTTCACAACTATGCAACACGAAATGCAACACGAAAAAGAAAAAACGCCGTAAATACGGCGTTTTCACTATGGACCTGGCGGGAATTGAACCCGCGTCCGAAAGTCTATCCCTTGCGGCATCTCCCATCACAGTCGCTGTATTAACATTCCCTCCACAGTACGCCCACCGACAGGCTTACTGCTTCAGTAGCTTCATGATACATCTACCGGGGCAAAGCTTACCCGGCAAGGTTTCTCACAAGGTCGACGCCAGACTCCTGAAGTGTGAGTGCAACAGGACTGACGGGCAGCACTTAGGCTGCCATTACTAACTGATCGTCAGCGTTTATATTTAGAATTTCCCGTTATTACGCAGTTCGGGAGACTGCGGATGGCTTCCACAACTTCAAAACCCCCGTCGAAACCAGTACAAGCCCTAATCGTATATAATAGGTATTGCTGGTGCGCAGACGAAGTTTGTGTAATTGTGCTTTCGCTAAGATATTATTATATGCATTTTTTGCAAAGTTGTCAAGATGGTGTTTTGCTATTTAGTGTGTTGAAA
>NZ_JAQDKY010000077.1:0-6216 GCF_027662325.1 Blautia faecis
GTCTGTGTGTACCGTCCGCACAGATAACATCTTCCTTTCCGGCTTCCAAGAATGCTTGCCGGATGGGACATCTTTTTTTTCTTCGTTTCTTCTTTTGGAAATTTAAGTCCGCTCATATTTTTCCTTCTTTCATCTTGTCCGAGTCGGACATTAACTAAATGGCAGTTCCTCTTCAATTCCATCCGGGATATTCATGAAACCATCAGGTCCCACATCTGGTGATTGTTGTGGAACATTATGCTGACTGCTGCCAGATCCAGAGCCTTTGCTTTCTGCAAATTCCTGTTCTTCCACAACAACCTCTGTCGTATAAACTTTCTGTCCATCACGGTTGGTATAACTTCTGGTCTGAATACGGCCTTCGATTGTAATCTTCAATCCTTTTCGGAAGTATTTCTCCGCGAACTCGGCAGATCTTCCAAACACTACACAATTAATAAAATCTGCAGTTGCATCTCCATCTTTTCTGATCTTCCTATCTACTGCCAGTGTGTATCTGGCAATTGCAAATGAATTTTCCCCTGGGGTGTATCTCACCTCTGGATCTCTGGTAAGACGCCCCATTAAAATTACTTTGTTCATCTCTTATCGCTCTCCTTCCATATTGCGTTCGCCTCTTTTTTGCAATCTCTTTCCATGTAATAGTCATACAGGAACTCTTTCTGTGCCTTTGTGTACTCTTTGACCGGATTCTTTGTCGGAAAAGCAATTCCTCGACTCGGATTGTGTAAGAGAACCCACCCTCTTTCGACGAGCCAGTCTCCTGCTCCGATCAGGCCGACATTGCATTTTGTCTGCAAGTCAATGTCTCTGTCCATTGCTTCCTCCGGCAACTTTTCGTTCATGTAATTCTGCGCCCATTCCTGATGCTCTCCCCATTCCGCTCCGTGAAAAGTTCCGTCCGGCTCTAACCATCCATAATCCTCTGTGGTGTGATTTTCTTCATCCATCATTCGTGCCATGAGACTGTCGAGTGCATCCTGCTGTCTATCCTCCGCAGTCTCTTCTCCGAGTTCTTTTCGGATTTCTCTCTGTGTACTTTCCGATATGTGATCCATTGCAACATCCCACCGTTCAATCATCCTCCGCAGGTCTTTCTCTATTTTCTTTCGTCTTTCGATTTCTTTCCAGATGTTCATTCTCTGCGGCATCTGCTCTTCTTCTCCCGGTTCGTATATTTCAAGATGATATGTCCCTGCTGCCGTGCCCCCCTTCAGAGCAGCGCGACCAAGCAGAATGTCCTCAGCATATCTCCTTATCTGCGCCTCTGGTTTATCTGTTCCAGTCATGCTATCCATGAGAATTTCCATTATGGTCTCATAACTTTTCTCGCCTGTGTGAAACCATTCCCTTGTAATTTCCGTAATAAATTCTCCATTAATATCAAATACCATATTACCCTCTTTCATTTTTCTTCCCTTTCATTTGTGCATCTAATTCGTTTATTTTGTTTTTATACTCTTTCACAGTATCACCTCTGCATCTGATGGCATTTTAAAGATTTTGATTTTCTCTGGATGCCGAGCTGCAACCTGTATGGCACAGAGAACACGAACAGCCTTTGGCTCTGTGCTATATTCTCCCAGGATAGTTCCTTTCTTTTTGTCTTTAGTATGTGCCAGTATCTGATATGATCCGGTTGGTGTGAGAACTGTAGTCGTTTCTTTTTCAGTCATATCTATCAGCTGATTTCCCTGTGTTCTAATCTTCATTTCCGTATTTTTCTCCTTTCAGCCAATATTCGTGTTGTATTAACAAGATTCTCCGTATTCCGTTCATATTCTATCATTTCTTTCCGGACAGCTTTAATCAACGCAAGTAGTACTTTTTTAATTTCAGCAGTCCCTACGCGTGTACAATACTCTTTCGCATTCTGATCTATAGCCTTGATCTTTATATATTCCGATTGTCTTATCATTGACTTGATGATTCTCTTCTTCATCTGTTCTGGCGGTTTCTTCCCATACATTTTTTTATATTTCTTTTTCAGTATCCTTAACTTCATCTTTTACACCTTTTCTCTGTTAAGCCCCAGTTCTTCATAAATGTTATAATTTGCCAGATCTTCAAACTCTACTTCAATATCCATATCTCTTTTTGCATATTCATAAGTTTTTGCCACTCCTATGCGATTCACATACTCCATTGCTGATTTCCAATTATCCAGGAATTTTTTATTTGCTTTCGTGAATCCCCATGAAAACTTTATCGCGTAAATAGAGATGATTATATTTGTGATCGTTATATAATCTTCTGCCCGTTCCAGTTTCTCCTGAGCTTCACGGATGCAGGCGTCCGTTGCCTGCTCCGTTATTTCATCCTCTCTCGCTTTTAGGTAATTCTGCAAGATCATTGCCTGCTGCCCTGTCAGTCCTGCAACCTGGCCAAGCTGCATCTTAAAGTTCAATGGAAGTCTGCATTTTTCCTGTTCTCTGGCCTTACGTCTCATTTCTGCCCTGTTCATTTGCTTTCCCTCTGTACTTCCTTTAAGAATTCAACCAATTCGCTTTCACTATTTGGGAATTTATTGTATCTTCCATGCTGTGTCCATTTAGGTATTCCTGATTTTCTTTCCGGTTCAGGTCCTCCAATCAAATGCATGTAATATGATTCTGTATTATCTGATACCCACTGGCTGTGAACAGTGTCCCGATCATATTCTTCTGCAATAAGTCTTGCACCATTTGCAAAATCATATTTGTAGTATCTGGCGCCAATATGTTCATCTGTATACCAAAGTCCCCAATCCTTATAATTTCTCAGCCATTCCTTACGCTGATCATTATTTTTCATAACAGGAAGCGGCAGTTTCTCCGATGTTTCTTCTTTGGCTCTCTCATCTGAGTCCAGACATGTGCTTATCAGATTTCTAAGCAATCTCAGTCCTGCCACGTTCATCTGGGCTTTCTGTAATACATTAACTGGGAATCCTGATTCTTCTGCTGCCACGAACTTTATTTCTTCCAGGTCTTTTTCTTCTTTCTTTAAATATCTCAAAATATTTTCCAGAGTCGGAACCGGAATATCTTTCAAATCATCCGGCCAAGCATCCGGTACAAGATCACTAATCTCAGGCAATAAATCTTGCTCGCTTTGATCCAGATCCTGCTGCCTTTCATCCGCGTTTTCTGCTGCCGGTTGGCAGCGCTTTGACATGTCCGACTCGGACACATTTTCTGCTGTCTCTTCCACTATTTTGGATTGGGCTGCTTCTGCTTTCTCCATAGCAATCTCATTCCACATTTTCTGAATGGAAGTTGCAAGATAAAACCAGTCATAGTTTCCAAGGCATTTATTACTCTCATCCCAAATCTGCACATAATCATCAAACAAATTAGCATGTGCGATTCCAAGCCCAGTATCGAACCACCATGTTCTTCTGCTGCCTATTTTTTCTTTTAACTCATCCGGGCTTGTCACTACATTTAACACCCTTTTGTGGAAGTCCTGTTTTAACCACTCATCAAAATCACCTATCAGCTTTCTGGTTAGATTATCAAGATATTTTTTCTCTTTCTCAGATGGTTTTTTTATGTCAGCAGCATCTACCACTCTTTTACTATATTCTTCTTTCATACGTTCTGCTGATACATGGCAGACCTTCTCCCCTTTTTCATTGTAAAATGCAAAATCTTTCTCTTTTGTTCTCTGTACTACTGCAAACTCTGCTCCCATTGCACTGAAGCGTCTGGTTGCTCCTACATACATTTTGAGATAAACATCCTCAAGAAATACCTTTATCATCCTTGCTATGTCCGGCAGAAATACTTCGTTTGCATCATAATATGGACATTCTTTTTGTGGTTCTGGCATAGGTGCAAGCTTCACCGCCTTTTGTTTCTTTCCATACTTCTCTATCAGTGTTTCAGCCAACTGCTGCCATGTAATCAACTTTTCATCCCCACTGCCAGGATTAAACAAGATTCCATTTGATTTTCCCTGATAATTCAAATATCCATTTCTGATCCGCACATCATTGTATATAATGCTGAGCATATAAATGGACATGTTCTTATCCCGCCTTTGGATTCGTTCTGTTGTTGATTTCTTTAAGCTTTCAAAGAATCGTTCGATCTGAATGTCAACATCGATTACCGTTCCATCTTCCGGCGGTCTTCTTCGTCCAATTACTTCATCAAGTGTCAGCTGTCCAGGAACCTGACGTCCTACTTCCTGTTTTTCTTTCAAAGCTTTAACCTCTGGTAGCGTAATTGTTTCATTCTTTTTGTACAACCCCAGAGCCTCATCCTGGTGTTTATCATCCAGATCTGTCAGTTCCCTTGCCACAGATATATTGATGTTTCCATTTTGAAACTCTTGCATAAACTCCTGACTTAATTTTTTCTGGATTGCATGATATCTTTCTAACTGTGTCCCCGATGTTCCAAGAGTTGCCTGTACCATGCTTCTGGTTGTCCCCTGCAGGTCAACCAGATCGCGAAGCTCCTTAATTACCGCTTCTGTGATAAGCGCCTCCTGCATTTTCTCCCAGTCACTTTTTTCACGGAACCGGTTCGCCTGGATGATTCCCAGCTTATTGATCAGCTGTTCCACTTTTCCATCTTTATCTTCTGGGAATTTCTCTGTATTCAGATTTACTTTTGTGTATTTACAGTTAATCTTCCGAAACTCTTCATGCCCTTCTTCCACAAGCATCCTGCAGCACATTGTACGGCAATGTCCGGATATAATCCTGTCTTTACCATCCACATCCTCGATCAGCACGTCCTGCATTACCCCGAATAGAAGAATCGAATTCTTTAATCCCTGCAGTTTCTCCGGATCTGTAGAATAGAAATTATCTTTCGACGGCTCCAGTTCAAACACATCCCGATACACTGTATCACTGATATTCTCAGTCTCCGTTGGCTTTTTACGATTATTTACCATGTCGGCCAGATTGAATGCCATCAGGCTTCCCTCCCTTCCGTCCATTTATCCATCATAACTCCTGCTGCCACCAGATACTCTTTCACCAGGCATTCATAATCTTTTGCGGCTAAAGAACGCGCGGAATACAAAGGGATAGGTTTTCTTGCATAAGTACTCTCTGATACTTTTCTGGAATATCTTATCTTCGTCTTAAGCATTGGATATCCTGCTGCCTCTATCATTTCTGTTCCCTGTGCCTGTGCAAGGTTGTTTTTGTCATATTTTGTGATAAAGATCCAATAATTTTTCAATTCTGGGTTCAGTTCCTCTTTTGTATAACCGATCTGATTCACCAGTTCCGGAAGTCCTTCCGTTGTGTTATCATCAATTTCCACCGGAATCAAAACATCATCACAGGCTGTCAGAGCATTGATCGTTGATACGTTGATATCCGGTGCATTGTCAATTATGCAGAAATCATACTGATCAGCCACACATGCCAGTGCATTTTTTATCCTATACTGCTGCGGTCGTGTCTGATCGAACATTACTTCCTTGTTAGCCATCAAAAGACGCATATTTGCCGGCAATACATCCATGTTATGGAATTCCGTATGTCTGATCAGTTTTTTCATCCAGTCTTCCGGGTGTCTTGCGGTCATGATCCGATCTATTCCTTCTCCATCCTGTGTTCTGCAGTTTAATCCTCTTGATGCATCTCCCTGCTTATCGTTATCTACAATAAGCACTTTATTCCCCTGGCTTGCCAAAATATAGGCAACACTATTGGTAGTAACGGTCTTGGCCACGCCACCCTTTAAATTAATCACTGCAATTGTTCTCATACTCTTCCTCTTTTCTTTTTATTTTTTCTTATGTACTCTATTTCTCAATTTTCTGTCTGCTCTTTCCATCCAATCAGGCTTCCCGCCTTCCGGTTCATTATCAAAATAGATTTCTCCATCATCATCTCTGTAATAGTGAAAGTGTATTCCTGATTTTGTTACTGTTCCAAGATATGTCATTGCCCTTGGATCCTGTTCTGTGCGCAGACTCCATCCTTTTCCCCACAATTCTTCAGTTTCCACGTTTTATCATCTCCTCCTGGAGCCATTGCGAATATGAATGTACTCCGGCCAACGAAGAAGCTTTCAGTTTCAACCGGTTGATTACTTCATAGACCTTTTTCCATTCATCTGCATTTTTGATATCTTTTCCCTTTGTATCTTTAAAGGCATCTGCTGCCAGATCTGAGATTCTCAATACTCTGGATGCCACGAAGGTATCTCTGGTATATATGCAAATCTCACATGTAGAACGAAATGGTGCTAGAATATAAATAGT